>CADCWJ010000261.1 GCA_902806365.1 uncultured Thermomicrobiales bacterium | reverse complement strand
GGGATCGTCGCCCACGACGCTCCGCTCGGCTCGAGGATCACCCCGGCAACGTCCCCCTGCACGAGGCGCTCTTCCAGCATCGCCAGATCGTTGGCCGGCACGACGGCAACCGTGCTGAGCGTCTCATTGGGAATGCCCGCGACATTCGCCTTCTCGAAGGGAGGCTTCTCGCCCTTCAGCGCATAATCCTGCCAACCGTGGAAGTGCCCCTCGAACTTGAGGATCGTCGTTTTCTCGGTGTATCCGCGGGCGACGCGCATCGCAAGCAGCGTCGATTCGGTTCCCGAGGCCGTGAACCGCACTTGCTCCGCCGATGGCACCAGCTTCACGATCTGCTCGGCCCAGGCGATCTCCCCAAGGTGGCCGGCCCCGTAATGGGTCCCCTCGCTGACCTGGCCCTTGAGCGCGGCCGAGATGTCCGGATCGTCGTGCCCGAAGATCAGTGACCCGTGGCCGACCGCGTAGTCGATCAACTGATGTCCATCGACATCCCACTTGTGGGCGCCGCGAGCTCGCGCGATGTATGGCGGGAACGGCCGCAGGTACCGTCCGTCATGGGTTATTCCGCCGGAGATGACCTGACGGGAGCGTTCGTGCAGGGCGTGAGATCCAGCGAATTGCCGCTGGTAATCGTCGAGAATCGTCTGCGTGGTTGCGGAGGAAGCCATGACAAGGTCGCTCCTGATGGAATCGGGCTTGAAGGACGAGGGGTGGGTCCGACGATTGCTCCGCGGTTACGGAGTCTCCGCTCTCGAACGGGACGAACATCCCCCCGCACTATATGACCGCGCTGCCTCACGCGCAAAGAACCATCGGCCGCGCTCGTAGCCGGATCGGTGCCGTTTCCTGCATACCTGCACGGGAACGCGGAGCGTTGGGGCGATCTCGGGTATCCTTGACGTGACGAACGGCACCACTCTCAATGTGCCGGGTTTTTCTCCGTAATGCCACACGCACCGGCGAAAAGCAGTTCTTCTGAGCGAACCGGATCCCTCCCTTGTCGGCACCAACGATCGTTGTCGTCGGATCGAACCATGAATACGCTCCAGTCGATGTACGTGAGCAGCTTGCCTTCTCGGGCGATTCGCTGACTGACGGCCTGCGGCGGCTTCGCGAAACGGTCGATGAGGGGCTGATCCTTTCGACGTGCAACCGGACCGAGATCTACGCGGTCGGTGACGGTGCCGATCCCGACAGGATCAAGCGCGAGATCTTCGGTTTTCTATCCGGCTATCACAGGGTCCCGACTCGCGTTCTGGAACACGCCTCGTACGTCTGGACAGGGGAATCCGCCGTAGAGCACCTGTTCAGGGTAGCGAGTGGCCTGGACTCGATGGTTCTGGGCGAGCCGCAGATCCTCTCCCAGATTCGCGACTCCCTGGCGATGGCGCGGGAAGCACAGGCCGTCGGCCCCATCCTGCAACGGCTCGCGACCGACGCCCTCAGGACGGGCAAGCGCGCCCGCACCGAGACGGACATCTCGCGGAACCGGGTCTCCATCGCGCACGCGGCACTCGATCTGGCTCAGGCGGAACTCGGGTCGCTCAGGGGCAAGTCGGGCCTCGTGCTCGGCGCCGGAAAAATGGCGTCGCTGGCTGGGAAGCTGTTGCGGGCGAACGGGATCGGGACGCTCACGTTCGTCAATCGTTCCCAGGAGCGGGCTGAAGCGCTGGCCCGGGAAACAGGAGGGGTGGCCCTGCCACTCACCGAACTTGATCACGCGATCGCCGACGCGGATGTGGTGGTCGGCGCGGTCCTGGTGGAGGACCCCCTCGTCACCGTCGATCATGTCCCGACGCGGTCCACGCCGTTGTTCATCGTCGACCTGGGGGTTCCCCGCACGGTCGATCCCGAATGCGGCCTGCTTCCCTTCGTGACCGTGCGCGATGTCGATGCGCTGGAGCCGGTCGCGCGTGAAACCCGTCGCCGGTTTCAGGGTGAGGTCGACAAGGTCGAAGTGCTGGTAGGGGGAGCGGTGGACGAGTTCGGCGTCTGGGTCAGGAGCCGTACCGGTGCCCGGGCGATGTCGGCCGTTCGTGCCCATGCCAACGGCATCCAGCACGCCGAGGCAGAGCGGGCGTTGCGGCGCCTGTCGCATCTCTCGGAGCGGGACCGCAACGTCGTTCGCGCGATGGCCACCGGAATCGTCAACAAGATGGTCCACGATCCGATGCTTGCGTTGCGGGCCGCTGACAGCGACACCGAGATCGACCGCATCCTCGACATTCTTGGGGTGAATCGGCGACGGGGCTGACCGCAATCGTCTATCGCTCACCGCTCGCGGGTGCCGGACAGCGGACACAAACGCAGAAGACCGGATGCGAACGCGTACGGCGAAGCCCAGCCGGTGGTTTTGTGGCCGAGCGTCCGTAATGGCCGCGGTCGTGAGATCACGGTTGGGATGGATTGGCTCGGCCCTGCGAACCTGCCAGTCAGATGTTTCATCTCGTCGTGCCATCATGGCGGCTTGCCCGCGCGCATTTCCGATCTGGCAGCCGATTACACAAGGAGGTCTCTTCCGTGTCCCAGACCATCGAGCCGGCCCTTCGTTACCAGCGATCCGCCGAGGCGTTCGACCGTGCGCGGCGGACCATTCCGGGTGGTGTCAACAGCCCGGTCCGGGCGTTCCGCTCGGTCGGTGGCTCGCCGGTGTTCGTCGAGCGAGGAGCCGGCCCACGATTCTGGGACGCTGACGGCAACGCCTACATCGACTATGTGCTCTCGTGGGGACCGCTGATCCTCGGGCACGCCCATCCTGGCGTCGTCGAGGCGACGGTCGCCGCGCTGCGCAAGGGAACCAGCTTCGGCGCGCCCACGCACGCGGAGACGGAGCTGGCGGAGCGAATCCAGACCAGCGTGCCGGGGATTGATCTCGTACGGCTCGTGTCGTCGGGAACCGAAGCGACGATGAGTGCCCTTCGCCTGGCTCGTGCGGCAACCGGTCGTGACAAGATCGTGAAATTTTCCGGGTGCTACCACGGTCACGCCGATATGCTGCTCGTTCAGGCGGGCAGCGGTGTCGCGACCCTTGGCCTGCCGGACAGCCCCGGTGTGCCAAAAGGAGCGACCGCCGACACCCTAGTCGCGCCATTCAACGATGTCGCGGCGGTTACCGCGCTCTTCGATGAATACCCGGACCAGATTGCGGCGATCATCGTTGAACCGGTCGCTGGTAACATGGGATTGGTGGAGCCGGGTGACGGATTCCTCGACGGGTTGCGGTCCGTTGCTTCACGCCACGGCGCAGTCCTGATCTTCGATGAGGTCATGACCGGATTCCGTGTCGCGCCCGGGGGCGCCGTTGCGCGATACGGGGTCCAGCCCGACCTGGTGACGTTTGGCAAGGTTGTCGGTGGCGGGTTTCCACTCGCGGCGTATGCCGGCAAGCGCGAGATCATGGAACATGTTGCGCCGGCCGGGTCGATGTACCAGGCTGGAACGCTTTCCGGCAATCCGGTGGCAACGGCGGCCGGGATCGCAACGCTCGATGCCCTGCGCGAGCCGGGCGTCTGGGACGCGGCCGCGGACGCCGCCAGGCACCTCGTCGACGGGCTCGCCGCCGCCGCGAGCCAGGCCGCGATCCCTCTCCAGGCGACGGCAGTGGGGACGATGGCGGGATTTTTCTTCGCCGATGCCCCGGTCACAAACTACGACGACGCCAGGAAAAGCAATACCGCTCGCTATGCAGCGTTCTTCCACGGCATGCTGAATCGCGGCGTGTACTTCGCACCGTCGCAATACGAGTGCCTGTTTCTCTCCGCTGTCCATACGGCGGACGATATCGCGACGACGCTGAGCGCCGCAACTGATGTCTTTGCGATCCTGGCGGCGAACGAGGCGGGAGTCAGTCGCTGACCGCGTACAGGAACCCGTCACGGCTGCCAAAGAAGACGAAGCCATCGAGGATAACCGGTGACGTCTCGATGACATCTCCGGCAAGGTAGTACCACTTCGGAACGCCTGTGGCTCGATCGAGCCCAAGGAGGGTGTCCCCGGCCCCGATCACGACCGTGTCATTGCTGATCGCGGGGGCAGAGAGCGATTCCTTGCCGGATGCATGAAGCCAACGTTGGCTGCCGGCGGCGAGATCGAGCCCGTAGATGCCGCCATCGCTGGCGGAGAGCACGATCAGGTCGCCGGCGACGGCGGCGGTCTCGGCGCCGCCCTGCGGGGCGGTCCAAACCGGATCGCCGCTGGCCATGTCGATCGCGAGCAACGTTCCGGCCTGCGTCGGAACCAGTGCCGTCGTACCGAGAATCGCCGGGCTGGCGAATATCGAGCCGGCAACCGGCGTTCGCCAGTTGAGCTTGCCGGTGGCGAGCTCCAGATTGTAGAGAACACCCGCGTCAGTGCCAAAGACGACCTGTGCTTCGGCGATCGCCGGGGTGCCGAAGGTCACGCCGTCGGTCGGGGAGCGCCACTTGACCTCGCCGGACCGCGCGTCGATCCCGAAGACATATCCCTCCTGGCTGCTGATCACGACCATCCCGTTGGCCACGGTTGGGGTTGCCTGGCCCGAGTACTGGACGGGGACCCGCCACCGCTCGGCTCCGGTTTTGGCGTCCAGGGCGAGGAAGACGAAGCCGCCACCTATGTAGACCGTGCCATCGACCACCGCCGGCGACGATCGGGTGACGTAGTCGTTGACCGAAGCGCGCCAGATTTCGGTGCCGCTGCTCGCCTCAATCGCGTACAGGATTCCGGTTTTGCTGGCGACGTAGATGATCCCGTCGGCGATCGACGGAGACGAATAGACCTCGCCACCCGTGTCGAACCGCCATGCCAGCTTTGGATTGTTCGCCGGTGGTGGCCCTGGAAACAGGCCGTCATGGAGGGGACCACCGCGATACATCGCGACCTCTCCTTCAACGCCCGGTCGGTCCGCACTATCGGTCGCTACCGAGCCAGGTGTGGCGATTGTGATGGCGCCGGGCGAGCCGTGCGGAGACAAACCCGGAGTGTCTCCAGCCCCTGGGGCGCCGAGTGCCCGATATCCGATCAGGCCGAGGCTCACGGTTGCAAGCGTCGACAGCACGATGCCCCAGGTCCGCAGTGAAGGACCATCACGACGGATGCGCCAGATGCCGTGAAGGGCGAGGATGATGCCACCCAGCCAGCTCAGGAACTGCACCGGTGGGGCGGCCTGGATGAAAATCGAGATGAGCACCAGAATGCCGCCAACGACGATCCAGCCTCCCCCGCCATGGGCGGTCTCGACCCGGGCCCGGGTGCGGCTCAACTGATCGCGCGCCAGGCGCCGGTTGAGCAGGTCGAGCCCGGCGCGTGGGGCGTCGGAGGAGGCAACCGGAGCAGTCCGTACGTCCATGGCACAGTTGACGCAGAAGAGATCGGTTGCCTGGTTCTCCCAGCCACATCCGGGGCACACCCGCACGTGCGCGACGTAGCCCGACCATTGCCGGCGAACGGCGTCCCGCTTCGCCGGCGCGCGCACCCGGCCGCCCAGCGGATTCGTCACCGATGACTGGTTGGGAGATGGATCTGGCCGCGGCGTGCCGGTCATGGACTGTCCTCGCTTGCTGGGGACAGTTTACCCGCGATCCCGCACGATGTCCGAGCTGGCGTGATCCGGGCGTCCGACGCAGATCGTCCACGGGAACGAGCCTGTCAGCGTCTCCACCTGGAGTTCCTGACCGACGAAATCTCCGAATGTCGCGCGAGACCAGAAGTTCCGGTGATCGGGATCGGAACCACGCGGCCGGATCTCGAGATTCTTGCCGCGGGCCGCGTTTGCCAGGCAGAAGAACGGCTCGTGCGGCACGGAGAGGACGACCGCCCGTCTGGCGACGCGGGCAAGCTCGCGGAGTGCGCGTCGGGGTTCTTCCAGGTGTTCGAGCACTTCGAAGCTGTAGACCACGTCGAAGCTCGCGTCCGGGTGATCGATTGCGTAGATGTCGCCGACCGAGATCGACGCGCGTGGATTCCGGAGCTGTGCAAGCTGCACGGAGTCGGGCAGGACATCGAACCCCGTAATGCTGACCTCGGGCATCGCCTTGAGCAGGATGTCGGTCACGAAGCCCTCACCACATCCGGCGTCCAGCAGCGTGTCGGGCTGCAACTCCTCGACGATCGCGGTGATCCTCCGATGGAAACGGTCGATCAACCAGCGCTGGATCGGGTTCTCACTCGTGTGCTTTCGGAAGTTGCTGGTATCGATATTTGCCGGGGGCTGGTAGCGGAATGTCTCACTGATGCTCACTCGTCATGCCTTTCGCTTGCGCTTGCATTCGTTCGATCTCGGCTGGAGGCGGCTGTCGCCTCGGGGAATCACAGTGTTCGACTACCGGCGACGGGGTTCCACGATCTGGAGCGCGGCAGGTTCCCGGCGTCGGGCGATCCACCATCGGGCGACCACATACAGAAGCGGGATCGCCGCGAACAGCGCGAACCGGTAGATTACCGCCGCCGCGATCACGGCGTCACCGGGCACATCGGCGAGCCGGGCAACGACGTACATGAGCGCCTCCCGCACGACCGCGCCGCCCGGAACCGGGCTCAGCATCCCCACTAGAATCGGGAGCGATGTCAGGCCAAGCACAAACTCGAACGAGGCATTCACATCGAGCGAGCGCAACAGCAGCGCCAAGACGAAGCCCTGGATAACCCAGTAGACGACCGTCGTCACCAGCGCGAGAACGGCCGCGCCGGGCCGCGCCGAGGGCGACAGCAGGATTCGCCTGGCCACCGGCAGGACGCGATCGCGCCGAGCCGCGGACTTCAGGAGCCAGAACCCCGCCGCCAGCGTGACCGCGACCAGCCCCACCGCGCCAATGGTAAAGATCTCGGCCGATTCGGCGAGCTCCGAGCGAACCGCCGCCGGCGAGCCGTCGGCAAGGACGAGCCAGAGGACCGTCCCGGCGCCGAGCACGGCCACGTCCATGCCAATCTCCCAGATCGCGATGGTGCCGGTGGCCTGCGCATCGAGACCCAGCGCTCGCTTGGTAAGGGCTGCCCTGGAGGGGACGGCGAGCCCAATTGGAGCGGCGTAATTGATGACCACTGACGTCAGGAACGCCTCGGCCGCTTTGGGCAGATCGGACTTCCCCTGCGCCATCAGCACCAGTGCGTGCCATCTGAAACTGAGCAAGGCGAGACTGCCAACGTAAACCGGGGCGGCGAGCAGGAGGGCGTTTGGATCCGCGTCGGCGATCGCCGCCAGCGCATCCCGAAGCGCCCCCTGGTTCCACAGAACGAGAAGCGCGAGCGCCACGCTCCCCGCGAAGATGATGGGTGTCGGAATCCGGGCTAGCGGGCCGAGTAGACGCCGCCATCTGGCGCGAGGCACAGGCGGCCCGGCGTCACCTCGGTGGTTGATCGGAAGCTGCGTCACCCGGCGGCCACGGAAGACTCCAGGTCCGGGTCGTTGGCTTCCAGGTACGGACGCGTACGAAGCCCGACTGTTTCCTTGAGCGGGGGTTTCTGTACCGAACGGGGCGTATTGGAGCCGTGCGCCTGGTACTCCCCAATCAGGCCAAGCCCGAAGAACTGTGTCCCGATCACGACGAGCAGCACCGAGAGCAGCAGCGCGGGGCGAGTGCCGATCGAATCGTTGAGCACGAGCTTGACGAACGTCAGCCACACGCCGAGCAGCACGCCGAGCGCCAGCGAGACCAGCCCCGGCAACCCGAAGAGGTGCATCGGCCGTTGCCGGTACTGAGTCAGGAAGATCACCGTGAACAGGTCGAGGAAGCCCTTGGTCAGCCGGGACCAGCCGTACTTGGAGGAGCCCCATTGCCGGGCGTGATGCTTTACCGGCAACTCCGCGATCCTGAAGCCTTCGGCATGCGCCAGGACGGGCGTGAACCGGTGCAGCTCGCCATACAGGCGGATCGAGGATGTTACCTCACGCCGGTACGCCTTGAATCCACAGTTGAAATCGTGCAGTTGCACTCCCGAGCTGCGCCGGACGGTCCAGTTGAAGACTTTGCTTGGCACGGTCTTGCCGAGAGGATCCTTCCGGCGTTGTTTCCAACCGGAGACCAGATCGTAGCCCTCGTCGAGCTTCGAGAGGAAGCGCGGAAGCTCGTCCGGGTCGTCCTGCAGGTCACCATCCATGGTCACGATCACGTCGCCTCTCGCGACCGCGAAGCCATTCGAAAGCGCCTGCGCCTTGCCGAAATTCCGGCGGTGTCGAAGACCCAGCACCTGATGATCGGAACGGCTCAGCTCGGAGATCAGGCGCCAGGTCCCGTCGCGAGATCCGTCATCCACGAAGATGATCTCGTAGGGAAGTGCGATCCGCGCGATAACGGTGGTGAGCCGCTGATGCAGCTCCCGCAGATTCCCTTCCTCGTCCATGACCGGGATCAGGATGGTCAGCGAGGTGATCGGCCGTTCGGTAATGTCGGACGAAAGAAGACGGGAGACGGGGAGATCCGTGTGGCGGGTCGTCACCACGTCCGCCTCCGACGACCGGATGCCTCCCTGGCTGCGGGGACGGTCTGATGAGGAAACGGCTGCATCCACGCTGTCAATGCTCCCGACGGTTCCGGATCGAGCCTGAGTGAGATTCGCACAGGCGCCCGGTGCGCACCAACACACCTGGGCCGCACCAGCGATGGCAGCACAACCCGCGGAGAAAACCTGGCCCTCGCAAGAGCGGACCGTCTTCGCGGGCAACCTGACTATAGTGCCATGCCGATCGCAGGCGCAAACGGGATGGCTGCCTCGCCCGGAGGGCCGTCGCGGGACCGGCCGCCGGATCAGGTCGCGGGCGGCGTACCCGTGGTGGGCGAAAGATGCACCATGTACATCGCGCCGCCGTCCTTCTGCGCGACGTAGACCTCCTTGAACCGCGACACGTCTCCGGAGGGAAAGGCGAAGGCCTGCATCGCGCCGCCGTCGCTGTCGACATTCAGCGTGGAGACCATCGCCTTGTCGCCTTTCGAGTCGACGCACCAGACCTCATGGTCCTGTTCCGGATCGAGCCCCCAGGCGACCACCAACCCCATGTTGTCGCTGGGAGCGACGCCGAGGCGTCCGCGACCATGGCAGTCGTCGCACTGTGGTTCCATCGAATAAAGCTGGACGGAGCCGCCGTCGGCGACAATCCGGTTTAGGCCGCTGCCGTTGTCCCGTGTGGCTTCCCGCTCCTGGTCGGCGAGATCGAGCCGCATGCTGTTTGCCCAGGCGCCGACAACGATCAGCGCCAGGGCCAGCGGGGCAACGATCGCAGGCAGCACGGGGCGCCACCAGGGACCGGGCGCCGGGCCGCCGCGTGCTGGCCCAGCGCCGCTGGACGCCACTGTCGCCGTGGGTGCCGGAGTCCGAGGTTCCTCGGGGTCCATGCGGCGATACGGTGGCCGTTCATATGGTGCCTGCTGGTCGTCCTCTGCGACGCGCGCGAGCAGTGCTCGCTTCGCATCGGAGGAAGGCGTTTGATCGATCGGCAGCGCGAGGGGAAGAAGGTCTACGGCGCGACGGGTGAGTTCCGCCTGATCGCGACACGACGCGCACCAGCGCAAATGCTGCTCGACGATGCCGGCATCGGTCCGGTCAAGTGCGCCAAGCGCGTGGGCTTCGACCTGATCGAGGATGGCATCATGGTCTGACCCGGCTGGGCGACCGTGATTTGGCCCTTGATTCGTTGGCGGACCGCTCAAGACACCGGTACCTCGTCTGTCATCAATGACTCGCGCAACTTTCGTACGCCCAGCCGCAACCGTGTCTTGACCGTACCCAGCGGTTGGTCGAGCTCTTCCGCGATCTCCCGCTGCGACAAACCGCGGAAGTAGGCCAGCTCGATCACCGTTTGCTGCGCCAGGGGCAGCGTCCCGATCGCCGACACGATCCGGTCCCGGGTCTCGCCGTCAATTGCCTGATCCTCGACCGACGCCTGCTCGTCGACGACGTTCGACAGCATCAGGACCGGGTCGGCGGCATCCGCGCGTTGCGGTCGTCGCTTCTGCCTGCGGATCTCATCGATCGCCATATTGTGCGTGATGCTCAACAGCCACGTCACGAACGACCCCCGCGGCGCGGAAAAGTGATGGGCCTGCTTCCATGTCCGGAAGAAGACCTCCTGCAACAGCTCCTCGGCCGCGGCCCGATCCTGGAGGATGCGCATCGCGAACGAAAAGACTATGCGTGAATACCGGTCATACAGGACCTCGAGCGCGGCGGCGTTCCCGTTGGACACCAGCGCCACCAGGGCGGGGTCGTCCAGGCTCGGCAAACTCCGGGCGTTCGCGCGCTCCGTGACAGTCACGGTCAGCGTCCCGACCGTGCTGTCGAATGGACGGGATCGCATCCAACCTGCTGATACGTACGACGGGAGGGACGACCCGGTTTCATGAAGGCCGGCATCTGGGCGTTTCTCACCGTGTTCCCCATATCACCACGGGCGGCTCTCACCGAGTTCCCCATATCACCACGGGCGGCTCGGGCGTCGATTGGCAGGTCAGCGCAAGAGCAGCGTGGCCGGAGCGAATGGCATCTGACCGGTTCCATGGTTTCAAGCATAGCGTACGTCGCGATCCTCATTGCTCAACCCTCAATCCGATCCGCACGAGCAGAGCCGGGCGGCTTATGGCTCCCGCCGGAATTGCACCCACTCGCCAGATCACCGAAGGAGCGACGAGCCTCCCCTCCCTCCAAACGGACGATCTGATGGCGACCATCAAGCGCGGGCAGCCTGGCCGGTGCATCCTCGCGGAAATGCGCGCCCCGGCTTTCTTCCCGTGTCAGCGCGGACCGCGTCACCTCCCGGGCCAGAAGCAAAAGGTTCCGAAGCTCGACCGCCTCCTTCGTTGCCGCGTCGGGCAGTATCGTGTCCTCCAGCGAGGCGAGCTGCGCGAGGGCGTTCCGGAGCGAGTCTGCGCTGCGGACGACCGCGACATCCGCGCTCATGATCTCGCGCATCCCCTGCCTGGTGCGCTCAACCTCACCCGCATGTGAAGCGGGCATTGGCTTATCGCTGGAAGCCACGCTGGCCGTGAGCGGTGGCTGCCGATCCGTGTCGGGTACTGACTCGTTGATTCGTTCGGCTGCCCGAAGGCCGAACACCAGCCCTTCGAGCAGGGAGTTGCTGGCCAGGCGATTGGCTCCGTGAACACCGGTGCACGAGACTTCCCCGAGGGCAAGCAGCCCCGGCATCGATGTCGCGCCGGAGGTGTCGGCGATCACACCGCCCATGAAGAAGTGCGCCGCTGGAGCGACCGGGACCAGGTCGGCCGTCAGGTCGAGCCCATTCTGGGCGAGGTGCCGGGTGATGGTCGGGAACCGCCGCCGGACGAGTTCGGCGTCGAGATGCCGCAGGTCGAGGGAGACCGCGACAGCACCGTCACGCGCGATCTGGCGTTGGATCGCGCGCGCGACGACGTCGCGCGGGGCGAGCTCGGCCAACGGGTGATCATCGAGCATGAAACGGTCGCCCGCACGGGATCGCAGATAGGCTCCCTCGCCGCGGACTGCTTCGGAGATCAGGAACGGTTCGTACCCGCTCCCGCTCAGGACAGTCGGGTGGAACTGAGTGAACTCGAGATCGGCGACAGCGACCCCGGCCCTTAGCGCCATCGCGATACCGTCCCCGGTCGCGCCCTCGGGATTCGAGGTCACCGCCCAAAGCTGACCTGCGCCACCATTGGCCAGCACGGTCACCGGTGCGGATATGAGGAACCGGTCGCGTTCACCATCGCTTCCACTATCGGCCTGAACAACGACTCCCGCACAGGCACCGGCATTGCCTGTGACGAGCTCTATCGCTACCGTGCGTTCGAGGATCGTGACGCCAGGCCGGGCACGAAGCTGCGCAACCAGCGCCCGTTCGATCTCGGCGCCCGTTGCGTCACCGCCGGCGTGGAGCACGCGGTTCCGGCTGTGCGCCGCCTCCCTCCCCAGCGCCAGCCGATCCTGCGACAGGTCGAACCGGGCACCGCGTCCAAGGAGCCAGCGCACCGCCGCCGGCCCGCCAGCGACGAGGGTGCGGACGGCATCTTCATCGCACAGTCCGGCCCCCGCGGCGATCGTGTCCGCAACGTGGAGATCAGGATGGTCGTCGCTCCCGACCGCGGCGGCAAGCCCTCCCTGGGCGTAACGGGTGTTGCTCTCGCCCAGCACGCCTTTCGTCACGATAACGATTCGGAAACGCTCCGCGAGCCTGAGGGCGAAGGTGAGACCGGCAATGCCGGCACCGATCACGACGATGTCCGTCTCGCGCCGCGACCGCCAGTCCACTACCGGAGCCGACAGGGGGGCGAACCGATCTTCCATGTCCAGCCTGCTCTCCAGCAAGGTGGGAACCTGCCCGTCACGAATCTTGCCGGACCCGTCTCCCTGGGCGATACGCTCGGTGGCGGAACCACAAGCGATTCCGCTCGACGCGCTGTGTTAAGGATTATGGGGCGATCGGCCGCACCTGGGGCGGGACCTACCGCAGATCGAGGAACCCTCGATCGGTGACGCGGGCCTCCGGGATGACGGAGAGCGAGAGAAAAGCGAGTTGGCCGAACGGGCTATGGAGCGGGCAGCCAAGTTCCCTGGCCGCCCGTTCCAGGTCCCGATACGCTTCGGCCACCTGCTCCGCCGGTTCCGTCGAGATCAGCCCGCAGACCGGGAGCGGCACGTGCGCGATGACCATGCCATCCGCGACCACCGCCAGGCCGCCCTGGGATTCGGCCACGGTGGCGATCGCAAGGAGAATGTCGGTGTCGCTCACGCCGGTCGCGACGATGTTGTGCGCATCGTGGGCGATCGTGCTGGCCAACGCGCCGCGCCGGAGGCCGAACCCGTTCACCAGCCCGACGCCGACCCGGCCAGTGGCGCGATGCCGCTCGACGCTGACCAGCTTCAGGAGATCTTGCGCCACCGATGAGCGGACTACGCCGTTCTCGCTCGGTGGCGAGACCTCGATCAGCCTGGTCACGATCTGGCCCGGGATAACGTGCACCGCCCTGGTCGCATTCTGATCCACGAGCACGAGGCTCGAAAGATGGAGCGGAGCGATGTTGACGGTGTCACGCAGGATCGGAGGAACTGCGGCACCGGGAGTCTCGACCGTCAGCGCCCCATTCCGCGCCACCACTTCACCATTGAACAGGGTCATTTCCACGTCGACCGTCTCGAGATCGCGCAGGATGACGAGATTGGCCCGGTATCCCGGCGCAACCGCCCCGAGACCGGGAAGTCGCCAGTGCTGGGCCGGGTTCCATGTTGCCATCCGGATCCCCCGGACCGGATCGAGGCCGCCGCGTATCGCCGTTCGCAGGATGTCATCGACATGCCCATGTGCGAGCAGGTCGTGGCAGTCGCGATCGTCCGACGCAAAGCAGATCCGCCCGAACGTATCGTCGGTGACGAGCGGCAGCAGATCGAGCAGGTTCTTTTCGGACGAGCCTTCCCGCAGCATCAGCATCATGCCGGCCCGGAGTTTGGCGTGGGCTTCGGTCAGCCTGGTCGACTCATGGTCCGACGTGATTCCGCTCCCGGCATACGCCTGAATTGCCGGGCCCGTCACTCCCGGGGCGTGTCCATCGACCGGCTTGCCCGCCGCCTTCCAGATCCGGGCGGCGATCTCGGCATCGGCGCGCAACACGCCAGGGACGTTCATCACTTCGCCCAGGGCGACCGTCTCTGCCCAGCCGAGCATCTCCTCGATGTCGGCAGTGCTCATCTCGGCCCCGGAGCTCTCCTGCGGGCTGGCGGGCACGGATGACGGAGCGCTGAAGAAGACGTTCAGGGGAAGATTTCGGCACGAATCACGGAACGCCGCCACGCCGGGAAGACCGGCGACATTGGCGATCTCGTGCGGGTCAGTCACGATCGCGCCCGTGCCGTGGGGCACGACCGCCCGGGCGAACTCCGGGCTCCAGAGCAGGCTGCTCTCCATATGGATGTGCGGGTCGATGAACGATGGGGCGATGACCCGTCCGGTGACGTCGATGCGGTCTGTCGCCTCAGGGAACGAGCCGATTCCGGCAATGGAGCCGGCGTCGATCGCGACATCACCGTCGATCAGCTCTCCGGTGAACACGTTGAGGACCGAACCGCCGCCAAGGACGAGCGCTGGAGGATGCTGCCCCTGGGCGATCGCGATCCGCCGTCGCCACTGCCAGCGCCATTTGTTGAACGCCACGTCTGCGGTCGCGTCGCTGTCTCTTGCCATGAGCATGCCTCGGTGCTGTGAGCCGCTGAAGGGTCCGGCTGGAGTCAGCCGAGCTGACGTTCGATCGACGCAAGCACGGTCTCGAGCCGGGGCAAGCGCTCGCGGACGAACGTGCCGATGTCGCCGGATCGCGTGAACGGCAGTTCGTACCGCTCGGTCAGCGCTACACCTTGCTCGACCTCGTCCCAGGAAACGGTCTGGTGTTCATCCAGGAATCCGCGAGCTATGTTCGGCAACGTGATTCGTGCCAGTCGCGCCCGTGAGGTTCGACGCCACTCGCTCTCCTCGTCGGCGTAGAGCCCGGGAGACGATGCCCAAAGGACTACCTCAAATCCGTCCCGACCGACGAGCACATCGACCCGTCCGGTTTCGTCATCGACCGCGATGCTCCATCGGTTCTGATCATCGATGGTGCCGTAGGCGTAGTAGCCCGCCTCCTGAAGCGAGATGCGGACGGCCGCGAGGGCTCGCTTGTCCCGCGCGATTCTGCCTGACGGCTCGTCGTCGGGATCAGAATCCGGCATGAGTGCATATTGATCGTTCATGGAACACTCGTTGTCTGGTCGGAAGAATCGCGTCGATCGCTCGTAATGGGCTCCCGCGGAGGGGCACATCGTTCTGGGGGACGTGCGACCGGTGCGGTCAGGTTCCCTGCCAATCGCTATATCGCCAGCTTGCAAACTATGCCAACCGTCGATGTTGCGCTCATGATGCCACGCTGGCCCGAAAGGGCGTTGGCACCGGCCGCACGGGGTGTGCGTCACGATGGCGTCATGGGGTGGTCGCTTGCACGATGCTGGTCAGACTTGCCTCGAGTGCCTGGGCTCAATGCCCATCTCGTCGTTTGGCATTTCGTCAGCACCATGGATCTCCAGCGACGGGCAATGATTGGCATCTGTCTCCTGTGCAGAATGCATATTTTCCTGTGGGCAGCAATCGGCGCGATGTGCATACTTTGGTACACGGCAGTCGAACGTTCCGCGGTGCGATTCGTTCGTGACATAGCGTGCGGACCACAAGCCGGATTCGTTGACACTTGGCGGAACGAACGGGTATTCTCCCAAGCTGACGCCAAGCAGTGACAATCCGGGGGTAGGGACCGGCCATGTCATGGCCGAACCGTGCTTCCGTAGAGACCGGGTTTGGAAGGACACGAGCGGAGATGGTCTCCGGTCGCGCGGGTAGGGTCCGGCCGCTGGTGTAGCTACCGATTGTAGTTGCCGATGTTGCCGGAGAACTGGAGGTTTCAGGGTATGAGAGATCCTCGTTTCGATGCACTCGTCGATCA
The DNA here is from genome assembly GCA_902806365.1 of uncultured Thermomicrobiales bacterium. Classification (GTDB taxonomy): domain Bacteria; phylum Chloroflexota; class Chloroflexia; order Thermomicrobiales; family UBA6265; genus CADCWJ01. The sequence continues at coordinate 7,114 of CADCWJ010000261.1, read as the reverse complement.
GGTGAAAAGCGGCGCGATCGACCGCCGCACCTTCGTCGTCCGGGCTGCCGCGCTCGGCGTCTCGGGATTGGCGGCGGGTGCCGCGCTGCGAAGCATCGGCGCCTCGGCGCAGGACGCCACTCCCGGAGCGAGCCCCGTTGCCAGCCCGGTCGGAAGCCCGGTGGCCAGCCCCGTTGCCAGTGGTGGCCTCTCGCCCGAGAACCTGGGTGTGGCCGGTGTCGCGCACAACACCGACACCAGTGCCGGCACGATCAACCTGTATTCGTCGTGGCCAATGACGGCCGCATCGGCACAGCTTGGGGGAGACTCCGCCGCGGGTGTGCAGTTCGCGGTCGACCTTTGGGGCGGCGCGGCCGGCGGATTTGCCATCAACTACCAGGCGCTCGACGATGGCATCGCCGCCAATAACGGATCGTGGGACGCCGCGACCGAGGCCAGCAACGCGACCATGGTCGTGAATGATCCGGATGCCGTCGCCTATATCGCCACGTTCAACTCGGGGGCCGCGGAAGCATCGATCCCGATCACGAACGAAGCGGGCATGGCGCAGATCTCGCCCTCGAACACGGCGGTTCAGCTGACCAAGGAAAACGAAGCGAATCCTCCGGGGTATCCGGACGTTCTTTACCCCACCGGCACGCGGAATTACATGCGCGTCGTTCCCGCCGATGACCTTCAGGGTGGAGCGTCGGCGAACTTCGCCTTCAACTCGCTGGGCGCGCAGACGGCATATGTCCTGCATGACAACCAGACCTATGGTTTGGGCCTTGCCAACGTGTTCCAGAGCACCTTTACGGCACTGGGTGGCGAGGTTGTTGGATTCGAGGCATTCCAGCCGGATGCGCCTGAGTATCAGGCGCTGGCCAACGGGATCGCGAACGCCGGTCCGGCTCTCGTGTACATCAGTGCAATCGTCAACCTCAACGCCAGCAAGCTGCTTCAGGATCTCCGGGAGCTGTTGCCAGTAGAGGATGTCGCAATCATTGGACCGGACGGACTGATCAATCAGGCGTTCATCGACGGCGCTGGTGACGCTTCCGAAGGCATGTACCTCACGTTCGGTGGTCTTCCGGCCAACGAGCTCGAGGGCGTCGGTGCCGAGTGGTACAACGCGATTCTGGAGCGGCTTGGTCACGAGCCGGACGCCTATGCGGTCTATGCATTCGAGTGCGCCGTCGTGGTGCTGCAGGCGATCGACCAGGTTGGAGCAAAGGATCGAGCCGCAATCCTGGAAACGATGTTCAACACATCGGAGTTCCGGGGGCTGATCGGTACCTGGAGCTTTACGGAGACCGGTGATACCACCGCCGAGACCATCTCCCTCAACGTGGTGCAGGACGGCCAGATCACCTTTCAGGAGGTTATCGGCCTGGCATAAGCGACCGTCAGCGTCAACCGGGCCGAGTTTCATACTCGGCCCGGTTCGCGTTCGCGCCGGGCCGTTAGGCGAACGCGGCGGCTTCGGATGACGCCTGCAAGGGCGGCTTCTGCGAGTGCCGGCGCGCTGTCACCGATGACGCCCGCCCGGTCTGCCCCCATATACGCCTTTCGGGTTTCGTGATCGACCGTTCGTTCCTACCACAACATCGGGGACCTGACCGTGGGCTTCGAATGGACACAGTTCTTTCAATACCTGATTATCGGGCTCGCGAGCGGATCGCTGATCGCGCTGATCGCGCTCGGCTATACGCTGGTGTACGGAATCATCGAGCTCATCAACTTCGCCCATGGTGAGGTGTTCATGATGGGCGCGTTTTTCGCGGCGACGGTAGTCCTTGCCACAGGCGTCAATGACGAGTCGGCAATCCCGCTGATCCTGGTTGCGCTTGGGGCCTCGCTGCTGCTCTCGATGGCGTTTTCCGGCGTGCTCAACGCCCTGATCGACCGGGTCGCGTACCGGCGTCTTCGTTCCGCGCCGCGCCTGGCGCCGCTGATCGCCGCAATCGGGGTCAGCTTCATCCTCCAGAATGTGGCGATCTACTGGAAGGGCTCCAACCCCTTCACGGCGCCCGATCTCATTCCCCGTGACTATCGATCCTACAATGTGCTGCGGGAATGGCCGCTCCTGCGAGACTGGTTTGCCGATTCCACGCTGCGACTGCGGCTCCTTGATGTCTTTGTAATCGGAATCACGATTCCCCTGCTGCTGTTGCTCTCGTGGTTCGTCTATCGCACGAGAATCGGCACTGCGATGCGGGCCACCGCACAGGACCGGGAGGCCGCCGCCCTGATGGGGATCGACATCAACCGCACCATCGGTGTTGCCTTCGCGCTCGGCGGCGCGCTGGCCGGGGCGGCCGGGATGATTGCGCTCTTTTACAACAACTCGGGCCGTTTCCAGATGGGGTTCCAGTATGGATTGTTTGCGTTCACGGCGGCGGTGCTGGGCGGCATCGGCAACCTCGGTGGTGCGGTTCTCGGCGGATTCCTGATCGGGTTGATCTGGTCGTACAGCGATGGCTTCATCGGTAACTACATCTCTGGCTGGGGCAGCCAATGGACGAACTCCCTCATCTTCGCCATCCTCATTATCGTGTTGGTATTCCGCCCGTCTGGCCTGCTGGGCCAGGCCACGCCAGACAAGGTCTGAACCAGGGGCTTGGGGAGAAAAGCGATGGTGGCAGCTTCGGTTTCACGCGCGGATCAATGGTTCCGCGAGCGCAAGGCGGATGATCGCCAGCGGCTGATCAAAGTGCTGATCGGTGCGGGGGTAATCGCGCTCTACCCGCTGGTGGACCGGCTGTTTGGCTTCGGCCTGATCGGGTCGTGGATCCCGATCCTGATCTTCGTCATCCTGGCGATGGGGCTCAACATCGTCGTCGGCTACGCCGGGTTGCTCGATCTCGGCTACGTTGCGTTCTTCGTCATCGGCGCCTACGCCAACGCCTTCCTGACCTCACCGAGCAGCTGGTTCGTGATCAATGGCTGGATCCCGGACTTCTTCCAGAACTTCTGGCCGGCGATGGCCATATCCTGGATCGTCGCGGCGATCTTCGGTGTCCTGCTTGGAGCGCCGACGCTGCGGCTGCGGGGTGATTACCTGGCGATCGTGACGCTGGGGTTCGGCGAGATCGTGCCCGACTTCTTCACCAACGCCTCCGGGCTGACGCGAGGCCCTCAGGGCATCGGCCAGATTTCGAATCCCCCGACAATCACGCTCAGCGGTGGCCGCGAGATCGCTTTCGCAGCCACCAATCAGCTCAACTGGTTTTGGCTGATCCTGGTCGTCCTCCTCTTCTCGCTGTTCGTGATCACCCGGCTCTACGATTCCCGGCTGGGGCGATCCTGGCAGGCGATCCGGGAAGACGAGATCGCGGCGGCGAGCATGGGTATCAACACGGTCACGGCGAAGCTCCTTGCGTTTGCGCTGGGGGCGTCGTTCTCCGGATTTGCCGGATCGCTCTACGCCGGTTACGTGCGCGTCGTCTACCCCGACCAGTTCCAGTTTTCGGTCTCGGTGATCATCCTGGCGATGGTGATCCTGGGCGGGATCGGCAACATCTACGGCGTCATCATCGGCTCGTTGATCATCGGCGGGTTCGATCGCATCCTCGCCGAGCAGCTCAATACACCGCTCCACTGGCTTGGTGAGCGCATTACCTACGCCCCCCTTGACTGGCTCGGCACGTTCATGGTCGAGCACAACGTGACATCGGACCGCTTCCTGATCTTTGGGCTGGCTCTGGTCCTGATCATGATCCTGCGGCCAGGCGGGCTCTTTCCGTCACGACGGAGGGCGGCCGAAATGGCGGGCGACGATGGAACGTCGGACGCCGGCGACGGGTCGGAGCTGGTCGACGTCCAGGAAGCCGATCGACAGTTGGCGGGAGGGAGAACCTCATCATGAGTGCGCAGACGGTCCCAATCGCATCTCCGGCCCGGACGGCGTCTGGCGCGCCAGACACGGTGTTGGAGGCTCGATCGATCACCAAGCGTTTCGGCGGCCTTGTCGCCGTCGACTCGGTCGACATGTCGATCCCTCGCGGCAGCATCACCAGCGTGATCGGCCCCAACGGCGCGGGGAAGACGACCTTCTTCAACATGATCGCGGGCATCTACCGGCCCACGACCGGCCAGATCGCGTTTCAGGGGCGCCCGATCTTCAGCGCCAAGGGCTTCGGCAGCTCATCCCTTCGCCCCGACCAGGTGACATCGTTGGGGATCGCGCGGACGTTCCAGAACATCCGCCTCTTCGCGAACATGACGGTGCTGGAGAACATCCTCGTTGGCATGCACGCTCGCCTGAAAACCGGTGCCCTCGGTGCGATCCTCCGCACACCGGGGGTCGTGCGGGAGGAGCATCAGGCCCGGGAACGCGCCTATTCGTTGCTGGATTACGTGGGGCTTGGGAATCAGGCCCGGTCCACCGCCAAAAATCTTTCATATGGCGATCAGCGCCGGCTGGAAGTGGCCCGCGCGCTGGCGAGCGGTCCATCCCTGCTCCTGCTCGACGAGCCGACGGCGGGAATGAATCCGAACGAGACAGCAGCGATGACGGCCTTCATCAACAAGATGCGCAACGAGCTGGATCTGACGATCCTGCTGATCGAGCATGACATGAAGGTGGTCATGGGCATCTCCGACCAGGTCGCGGTGCTCGATCATGGCGTCAAGATCGCCGACGGCTCGCCGGCCGAGGTCCGAAGCAACCCGCGCGTGATCGAGGCGTATCTCGGCAAGGGCGCGGCGGAAGCGGCCGGGCAGCGGACCGCCGAACCGGTGGAGGCCGCCCCCGTCGCGCAACCGGTGAGGCGGGAGCCCGCACGATGATGCATTCGTCCGTGACCATGGGAATCCGGATTCCCGAATGGATTGACATTCGATGAACAGCGCTACGCTTCAACCCCCCGTGGCGGTGAATCCGAGCACCCGCGTGCACACGCTCGAGCTCCGCGACGTCCACACCTACTATGGTCACATCCACGCACTCAAAGGGGTCTCGCTCCATGTCGAGGAGGGAGAGATCGTTACCCTGATCGGGTCGAACGGCGCCGGCAAGAGCACGACGTTGAAGACGATCTCGGGACTGCTGTCGCCTCGCGGCGGCGAGGTTGTGCTGCGCGGCTCGCGGATCAGTGGAATGCCCGCGCACAAGGTCGCCGAGCTCAAGGTCGCGCAATCGCCGGAGGGTCGCCGGGTGTTCCCCCGGATGTCGGTGCTCGAAAACCTCGAGATGGGGGCATTCGTCAACAAGCGGGTGGACCCGGCGGATCTCGATCGCGTGTTTCAGCTCTTTCCCCGGCTCAAGGAACGCCGGTCGCAGAAGGCAGGCACGATGTCGGGCGGCGAGCAGCAGATGCTCGCGATCGGTCGGGCGCTGATGGCGCACCCGACGCTGCTATTGCTCGACGAACCGTCGATGGGACTGGCGCCGATTCTGGTGGAGCAGATCTTCGCGATCATCCAGGACATCAACAAGCAGGGCACGACCGTGTTGCTCGTGGAGCAGAACGCGCTGATGGCCCTTGCGATCGCGCAGCGCGGCTACGTCATGCAAACCGGCTCGATTTTGCTGACCGACGATGCCAGGGCACTTCTCCAGAATGAGATGGTCCGGAAAGCGTACCTCGGCGAGTCGTAGGTGGATTCGCCCTCGGTTGCCGTTCCGCTGGTGTTCGCGGGTCTTCGGGGTGCCGGGTGATTGTTGCGAGCTGTGGCGGTGGTGGATACTACGTCCGCATCGGACCTAGCCCATGGCTGGCCGCGTGATGTGGCACCTCACGACGCGGGAAGAGCCGCCGAGCAGTCCCACCATGCCGTCGACCCGGAAGTGAATGGCCCACACCGCTCGACTCCTCGCCAGCTATGGGCCTGTCGCGTCAACGCCCGACGAACCAGGAGATGAACCTTCCATGAGTCTCGATCTTTCCGGCCAGCGAGCGGATCTGCCCGCCCGGATCCAACGCTTGAACGACATCGCGTACAACCTGTGGTGGACCTGGAGCAAGCCGGCTCGCCAGCTGTTCGCGGAGCTGCATCCCGTCCTGTGGCACGTCGTCGAACAGAATCCGGTCCTGTTCCTCCACCGTATCGAGAAGGAACGGCTTGCCGCCGCGGCGGACAACGACCAGTTCCTGACCCGTTACGACAAGGTTGTGGCGGCATTCGACGCGATGCTCACCCAAAGCCAGCAGGATACCTGGCTGGGCCGGAACCGCCCGGAGCTGGTTGGGAAGACCGTTGCGTATTTCTCGGCCGAGTTCGGTCTCCATCGCGCGCTCCCGATCTATTCGGGTGGCCTCGGTGTCCTTGCCGGTGATCACTGCAAGGAAGCGAGCGACATGGGGATCCCGATGGTCGGGGTGTCGCTTCTCTATCGCCAGGGATACCTTCGACAGCGGATCGATTCCGCGGGATGGCAGCACGATGTCCCGGCGAGGCTCGATCCCCACGCCGAGCCGACGACACCGGTCGTCAACGACGATGGCACACCGGTGCTGGTCGAGGTCGACTTCGGTGACGGGAGCGGCCCGCTGCGGCTCGCCGTGTGGCAGGTGCAGGTCGGGCGCGTGCCGATCTACCTGCTCGACTCCGATGTCGAAGGCAACCCGGAGTGGACTCGTGCGCTCTCATCCCGGCTCTACGGTGGTGATGTCGAACACCGGTTGCGCCAGGAGATCATCCTAGGGATCGGCGGCGTCCGCCTCCTGCGGCGGCTCGGCATCGCGCCGGCCTACTGGCATGCCAACGAAGGCCATGCGGCGCTGCATCTGCTGGAACGCGCCCGCGAGCACGTCGCGGCAGGAGAACCTTTCGAGCGCGCCGTAGAGCGAGTGCGGGCGACATCGATCTTCACCACGCATACACCCGTCCCCGCCGGTCACGATATCTTCTCGTCGGAGATGATGGAACGGTATTTCCACGCGTATTGGGAAGAGCTTGGACTCAGCCGGGATGAGTTTCTCGCACTGGGGGTTCATGGTGACCCCGCGAAGGGGTTCAATTTCACGGCGCTCGCGCTCCGCATGGCGGCCAATGTCAATGGCGTGAGCAAGAAGCACGGCGAAGTCTCTCGCGAGATGTGGAACGACCTGTGGCCCCGTGTCGCGGTCGCGGACACACCGATCATCTCGATCACCAACGGCGTTCATCTTCGCACCTGGATCTCGCCGTC
>CADCWJ010000260.1 GCA_902806365.1 uncultured Thermomicrobiales bacterium | reverse complement strand
TCGCCTACGTCCAGGCGGCGGTCGATGCGGGCCTGGATGTCGATGCCTTCGCGCCGAGGATAAGTTTCTTCTTCGCCTCGCATTCCAACTTGTTCGAGGAAGCGGCCAAGTTCCGGGCCGCCCGCCGGATGTGGGCGCTGTTGCTGGAGGAGCGCTTTGGCGCGACCAACCCCCGTGCGCTGATGATGCGTTTCCACACCCAGACCGGCGGCGTCACCCTGACTGCGCAGCAGCCCCTCAACAATGTCGTTCGGGTGGCGTACCAGGCGCTCTCCGCCGTGCTTGGCGGAACGCAGAGCCTGCACACCAACGGCTTCGATGAAGCACTGGCGATCCCGACGGAAGACGCGGCGACGCTGGCTCTGCGCACGCAGCAGATCCTGGCCGAGGAAACCGGAGTGGCGGACACCGTCGATCCCCTCGCTGGATCGTATTTCGTCGAGACGTTGACGGATCAGCTCGAGGAGCAGGCGCGAGGGTGGATCGAGCGGATCGACGACCAGGGTGGAGCGGTTGTCGCGATCGAGCGCGGATTCATGCAGAACGCGATCGGCGAGAACGCGTACCATCGTGAGCTGGCGCAGTCGGCAGGTGACCTCGTTGTCGTTGGCGTGAACCGGTACCGGGAAGATGCCGAGACGCGGATGGACCTACACAGGATCGATCCAGATGTCGTCGCCGGCCAGGTCGAGCGGGTACGGGCGTTCAAGGCGGCACAGGACATCGCGGCGATCGATGTGGTCCTGTCCCGGGTCCGGCGTGCCGCCGAGGGAACCGACAACCTGCTGCCGGTGATCAAGGATGGCCTGCTCTCCGGCGCGACGCTGGGTCAGGTCGCGGGGGCGCTTCGAGACGTGTTCGGCGAGCATCGCGCCACCGTCTAATCCGGACGTTCCAGGAGAAGGGACGAACGAGGCACTCCGCATGAGTTCGGAGTGCCTCGTTCTGCGATGACTTCAACCGCCTGTTGAGAACCTCGTTTTAGCTCCCGATGGGACGGCCGTCCGTTGCCTGGATCACGACGACGCTCGGACGTGGCAGCGAATCACCGTTCGGCCAGGTGCTGATCGGGTCCTCGTAGGTTCCGCCTTCACCCGGAT
>CADCWJ010000259.1 GCA_902806365.1 uncultured Thermomicrobiales bacterium | reverse complement strand
GCTCGTGCACCGGATGCCGGACGAGAGCGATGAATGGGAGGCGCTGGGCCAGACCTGGACCCGCTTCGACCACTGGCTGTCCGACCTCGAATCGCGCACGGTCTCCGTGAACTTCGGCTCGTTCCTGGGGGGCGGCACGCTGCGCAAGGTCGGGATGGCCGAGCGGATGGGGAACCCCGGCCCGGACGAGCTGGCGGCAATGACGAAGGCGACCGCCGAGGCGATGCAAGACGGCGCGTTCGGCGTCGCCACCGCGCTGATCTATCCGCCCAACGCCTTCTCCGGCACCGACGAGCTGGTCGCGGTGATGTCGGTCGTCGCCCGGTACAACGGCGTGCACATCACGCACATCCGCTCCGAGGGCGACCACATCTTCGAGGGCCTCGACGAGGCGATCGAGATCGCCGAGCGCTCCGGCGTGATCACCGAGATCTATCACCTCAAGGCGGCGGGGAGGCCGAACTGGCCGAAGATGCAGACCGTCGTCCAGCGGATCACCGAAGCTCGCGCGCGCGGGATCGACATCGGCGCCGACATGTACCCGTACGACGGATCAGGAACCGGGCTGGAGGCGTGCCTGCCACCCTGGGCGGATGAGAACGGCAAGCTCCACGACAACATCAGGGATCCGGAGATGCGTGCGCGAATCCTTGCCGAGATGCGGAACCCCGCCAGCCAGTGGGAGAACCTGGGCGCGCGATCCGGCCCGGAAAACATTCTCCTCGCCCAGTTCACGAAGCCGGAGAACAAGCGGTACCAGGGGCGGCGGCTGGCCGATGTCGCGGACGAGATGGGCGTCGACTGGCACGAAGCGATCCTGCGGCTGCTGGAACGCGAGGGAGGCAACATCTTCACGATGTACCTGGCGATGAGCGAGGACAACCTGCGGCTCCAGTTCCAGCAGCCGTGGATCAAGTTCGGCACCGACGCCGGCGGGATCGACCCGGAGCGGGACGCGGACAGGGGGCTGGTCCATCCCCGCGCCTACGGCTCGTACCCCCGGATTCTCGGCAAGTACGTGCGCGAGCTGGGCTGGCTGACGCTGGAGGATGCGGTCCGCAAGGCCAGCTCGGCGGTGGCCGACCGGCTGAGCCTGCGCGATCGCGGGTTGCTGCGCGAGGGAATGTTCGCCGACGTGATCGTGTTCGATCCGGAGACGGTCGCCGACCGGGCGACCTATACCGATCCGCATCACCTCTCGGTCGGGATCCGGGATGTCTTCGTCAATGGAACGGCGGTGGTGCGGGACAACGTCCACACCGGCGCCCATCCCGGCATGCGGGTGAACGGCCCCGGCTACCGGGCGGAGCTTTCCCGATGAGTGCGCCCGACGATCGGGCCCACGAGCCCGACTCCGTGCTGATCCGCGCGGCCAACACATTCCTTCCCGCGCTGGACCGGGTCGAGCCCGTCGCCGGCGCGCCCCACCTGCTCCACGTCACCTCTGGCGACGGCGAGTTCGTGGTCCGGCGCTGGGACGCCGAGGCCGGGGAAGGCGCGACCGAGCTGACCGCTGAAGCGCTCGGCCTGGCGCACGCCGCTGGCGAAACCCGGTTGCCCCGTTACCTCCCCGTTCCCGGCGCGAGTGACCGTCACACGCTGACTCTCGATGGACGCCACTACTCCGCCGCGAGCTGGCTGCCCGGGCGCCCAGTTGCCCGCTACGGCGGATCGCGCACGCCCGACGGGGTGACGATCGACCTGCCGCTGCCGCCGTCGGCGCCGGCGGAGGAGGTGATCCTGGAGGCGGTACGCGTCGTCGGGCGGTTCCACACCGCCTCGCGCCCGGTCGCCGCGCGGCCGAGCACGCCGGGCCGGTCGTTCCATGCGCTGATGGCCGCGCATCGGATCTCCTGGGAGCGTCACCGCCGGGTGATCGGGCATCACGCCGGGTCGTATCCGGAGATCAGGCGCTGGCTGCGCTGCGGCAACCGGATCCTGCCTGTCGCCGGGGAGCGGCTGGAAGCGACCGCCCAGGCGGCGGGCGACCGCTCGGTGCTCTGCCACGCGCATCTCTGGCCCGTGCACATGCTGATCGACGTGCCCGGTTCGGAGCGGGTGCTGACCGGCGTCACGGGCTGGAACCAGGTCGCGGCGGGATCACCGGTGCGCGATCTCGCCCAGCTCGCGGTCCACAGCGCGGGCTGGTCGGCGGCGGTGGCGGAGAACATTTTGGGCGCCTACACCGAGGTCGCCCCGCTGACGCCCGAGGAACGGCGCCTGCTGCCGGTCGCGGCCGCGCTCGACCTGGTCGGCGAGGTGGCGCGGCTGCTGACGCTGGCGTTCATCGACGACACGATGATCGACCATCCGGCCCAACCGGTGCTCCGCAGCGGGTTGAAGACGATGCTCTCCTCGCTGGAAAATCTGACCGTCGTGCTTGCGCCGGATGAAGGCGACAAGCGCGGGGGCACGGGCTGGCGTCGCAATCCGAGGGGACGGGACGGGGCGGCCCCTAGAGCACCAGGCGGACCACAAGGGAAACCAGCGCCCCGATCAGGATCAGGCAGATCGCGCTCAGCGTCACGACGAGGAAAATCGACAGCAGGCTGACCATTGCCGAGCGCTCGCTCTTCTGCCGGTCGCGCTTCTCGCCCGGCGTCAGATCCCGCTTCATGGTCCGTGCGAAGGGATCGACGCCGCCGGATGCCGGGCCGGCGAAGCCACCGACGTACCGGCGCATGATTTGATCCTGGACTTCCTGGACGCGTACGGTGCGGTCGTAGGCAACCCGCTCGACCGGGTTGGAGAGCGTGCGGTAGGCCCGGTTGAGGTTCTTGCAGAGCTCTTCGGCGGCGGGACGCTGATCGGGCCGGACGCGGTCGGGATGATAGCGCTTCATCGCCTCGCGGTACGCCTTCGTGATCTCGGCGGCGGAGGCGGTGTAGGGCACCGACAGCATCTGGTAGTAGGTATCGGCATCCGGGGAGCGGGGATCGGGCCGCCGGTGGGTGGAATCTGCGGTCGAGCGAGCGGCCAAGACGGGCTCCTGCGATCGGGGGTGTGGGCCGGTGGAAACCTGGGTAAGGTCATCGCCGCGTTCCATTGTATATGGAAGGATGGCAGGAACGATGCCGTGCCGACACCCATCCGGGCAGCGGCCCGGAACGTATGCGCAACATGTGCAGGCGGAGCGCTCCGGGCGGTAGAATCGAGCGGCGGAAAACAGCAAGGGCAAGGCGCGAACCAGCAGCCGGCAGGCGAAATGCCGGGAGGTCTCGCGCATCGCCCAGCGGCCCGACCGCAATCGTCATGGATCAGCTCGCGTTCTCTCCGGACTTGGCCGGATCAGTGGCGCATTGCGCCGTCGTGACCCGTGAAAGGGGCATCCCCGTGCGCGTTCATCTGGTGACCGTGCCCTATCGGTATGACGAGCGGAACGACGGCTCCGGTCGCGGGCCAACCGCCCTGCTTGACGCGGGGCTGGTGGGCCGCCTCGAAGCGCTCGGCTTCGAGGTGGTGGGGCCGTTCGAGGCGGTCCTGCCGGATGAGGAGCGCGTCGAGGGGCCGATCGCGGTCAATGTCGGGCGGCTCGGCGCGCATACCGCCACGCTCGTGGCGAGCGCGCGGCGCGAGGGTGCGCCCGCGCTGGTCATCTCCGGGGACGATACCGCAACGGTCGGGGTGATCTCGGGGTTGCAGCAGGCGCACGGGGCCGGGGCCGCGATCGGGCTGGCCTGGCTGGATGCGCACGGCGACTTCAATACGCCGGAAACCTCGTACAGCGGCATCCTGGCCGGGATGCCGGTGGCGATCCTGGCCGGGCTGGCCGGCCCGCTCTGGCGCGGGGCGGCCGGTCTGGCGGCGCCGATGCCGACGAACCGGATCCTGATCGCCGGTGTCCGCGAGCTCGACGAGCGGGAGGCGACCCTCCTTCGTTCGACCGATGTCCAGGTGCTGCGGTCACCGGAGGTGACATCCGGAAGCAGCCTCGCCCAGGCGATCCGGCGGCTCCTGCAGGCATGCAACCTGATCTGCCTGCATGTCGATCTCGACCTGCTCGATCCATCCCTGGTGCCAAGCTCGTCGACGCCGACTCCCGACGGCTTGACGATCGAGCAGGCGGCGCGCCTGATCGGGGAGTTCCTGGCCACGGGCAAGGTCGCTGTCCTCAGCATCGCCGGGCTCAACCCGGGAGGTGGCCTGCTTGGCCAGACATCGGTCGGATCGGCGCAGTCGTTGATCGACGCCGCGCTGCCGTCGTGGACCACCGCACCATCCGACGGCGACACCTTTGACCAGTCCTGATCCCGACCACGCCGCCCATCCGCTGCGCGACGTGCTCCAGCTCGCCTTTGCCACCCTGATCGAGACGGGCGAGATCGACATTGCCACCGCGCCAGACATCGAGGCGGGCGAGACGGAGGTACAGGCGGATGACTGGACGCTCCACCTCGAAGGTTGGCCGATCGCCATGGCCTGGATCGCGATCGATCACGAACCGGACCCGGCGGAGCACCGGGCGGCGCTCGACGCGACCCTCGACCACCGCGAACTGGCGGCGATGCGCGACGCCGACCGGCACCTGGAGGGCGCGCTCGTCGCCCGCCTGCGCGCCTCGGGGGACGAGCTTTCGAGCCGGCTGGCCGACGTGCTGGACATGACGGAGCCGAACCAGAGTGATGATGACGAGACCGGTTAGCCGGATTCCGGAAGCCACTCTCGTCCGGTTATTCCGAGGGAGCGTAGCGACGAGGAATCCCCGGCGCGGCAGCGACGGAACACGCAACGCATACGCACGGTTCATGAAGCTTCCGTGCCAGTGAGACCGGGTTCCGGAAGTCCACCTGCCTGAACGCCGAGAAGGCACGGCCGGGTGCTATCGTGATCGTCCCCTACAATCGTG
>CADCWJ010000258.1 GCA_902806365.1 uncultured Thermomicrobiales bacterium | reverse complement strand
GGCGGCCTCCTCTACTCCTTCGACCTCGACGGGTCGATCGTCGACGACGACAAGTACCACTGGACCATTTCCGAGGCGATCGGGGGGGCGGTGGCGATGGCCGCCCGCACCGGCGACGCAGACTACCGGCACTGGTATGACCGCTTCTGGTGGTACGCCTGGGACCACCAGGTCGACCACGCCCGCGGGGGTTGGTACCCGGCGTTGACCCGCGACAACCGGCGGAAAGAGATCGACTTCGCTCGCGGCAAACCAGACTTCTACCACCCCCTCGGGGCGTGTCTGCTGCCGTTAGAACTCGCCATCGACCGATGAGTTCGATGAGGGACATCGGTGATTTGAACCCTATTTGGCGGACCACCGGCTAGGGCGTGTCCGCCAGCTCCGGGCGATGATCGGAGTGCCCTGTGACGGCTGCCGTGCCGGAGTACGAGGCCCAGCGCATCGTCGTCACCTTGCCGCTCGGCGTGCTCAAAAGGACGGCGATGTCGTCTAAAGTGCTTATCACTGAACAGTCACTGCCCAGTTAGACGTCCTCGACGCGGTGCTGCGGTCAGCACTGGCACGGGCGATGGAGCTTGGCCACGCCGAATGATACCGTCGCAGTCCGACGCGACCGCGACAGTTGCCGAAGAGCGGCACGGCGGCGCGATCGCTTCATACGTCACCGGACGCGATATCCGGGTGGGGGCGCAGCATGCATTCGACACGAGAATTGACCAGCGCCTCATTCACCGTGGAACTCGATGGCCAGCAGGTCACCATTCCCGAGCTGTTCCTTGGCTTTGACGCGCGTGACCGGCTTGGCATCGTCGTCCACCATCCCGGTGGCGCATTGGGCGCCAGCGTCTTGATCCTGGCGACGATCACGGCGTTCTACGATATGCAGCGCGCGCGCGGGGACGATTACTTCATCTTCCACGTTGGGCAGCAGCACGGCAATCACGCGATGCTCGATATCTGGCCAGGCCATAAGGAGGTCGTGGTCGCCAACGAGCCGGAAGCCGTGCTGCGCGCCATCAACGACCGCGCCATCACCCGCCTGCTGGTACCCGATGGTCGGCCCGGGAACCCGAGCTTCGGCCGCGCGACACTCGC
>CADCWJ010000257.1 GCA_902806365.1 uncultured Thermomicrobiales bacterium | reverse complement strand
TCTTGTCGACACCGATCGACGGCGCGCCGATCGTTCCGCCCGAAGGGAGCGTCAGCCAGCGCACGCGCCTGACCCGGCGCCGGCGCCGGCCCTCGGCCAGCAGCGTCAACGGCCGGACGGAAGAGCCCGTTGCGCCGAAGCCGGACGGAGCCCCGAGGCGTCGCGGTCGACCGCGCAAGATCCAGCCAACGGAAGCGTCGTGATCGGGCGGCTCGATAAAGCTTCCCGGTAACGCTTCTCGATCGGGTATCGCCAACTCGTCGGCAAGGGCTGCGCTCGAAGGCGATGCATCTCCAGGTTGTGCGCTGAGCACCGGCAATCGCGGGAGATGTTCCCCCGCTGGATTGCGCGATCCAGCGGGGGCAGTCCATCACCAGATGGAGTCGCATGCCGGCATCCCTGTGACAGCGTGCCTCGTGACCACCTGCGATGGGGCAGCACCATGGAAGGTGCTCGGTGCGACCCGGGGTTCGCTTCGGCCGCTCCACGCCGATCGAGCGTCCATCCGGATTTCGTCTGATTGCGTGGCACACGAGAATGGGGTCCGGCGATTTCGCCGGACCCCATTCTCGTCGTGTCGTGCTGCGTCTCCCGCCGATCAGTCGGCCGGTTCGATGATCTGGTCGTCATCCTGATTTGACGGTGGATCATCGCTTCCGGCGCTGTCCTCGCTGGTGTTGCGAGGTGCGTCCCCGACCGGAGCACCACGCACGCCGGCGGCGTTCGAGTACCGGCGGATGCTGTCGACCGCGCCGCTTGCCCAGCGCGTGCCACCCTTGCGCGTCGTCTCGATGGCTTTCGTCAGCTCCTCACGTTCGTAATCCGAAAGCTGGTTGCAGGCGAGCGTCGGTTCCTTGCCGCGCACGAGCAACTCGGTCTTGGACCCACTGCTGCCACTGGTCTCCTTGTGGCCGGTGACCGGGCAAACCTTACCCCGGACGACTTCTCGGGGCTGTGGGAAGTCCTTCGCCAGCGGTCGACCGTCAGGCCCATTCAGCAGTGCCGCAAACTCCGGTTGCTTGTGGATTTCCTGAATCATGTTTTGCCAGATTGGGCCGGCTGTCTGGATGCCGTCGCGCTCGGGAAGCGCGGAGGTGTCGCTGGTGCCACTTGTCCCAACCCAGACGCCGATCGCAACGTCCGTCGTGTAGCCCATCGTCCACAGATCCCGCCAATTTTCGGTGGTGCCGGATTTGGCGGCGGTGGGGCGACCGAGCGCTTTCTGGGTTTGCCCGAAGCGATTTTCCTGGGTGAAGATGAGCTCGCGGGCCTTGTTGTCGGTCAGGATCGAGGTGACCTGATAAGCCGTCCCC
>CADCWJ010000256.1 GCA_902806365.1 uncultured Thermomicrobiales bacterium | reverse complement strand
TTTCCGGCCGTCGTCATGGCCCTCGGAACCAGTTATCCCACCATCACGGCCCGGGATGCCCAGGGGTTCTTTCGCGCTGCCGGGTATAACTTATGACACCGGCTCTAGCGGGATGGTTCGACTGGAGAGCGGAGTCAACGGAGGGACCGTCACCTCCCGGTCATCCGTCCCCCAGAGCATCCCCGCCTCATCAAGCCCTTCGCCCGCCCCCATCGCTCGAGAACAGGAGAACGCGCCACGGGGAAGATCCCCGTGGCGCGTTCTCCTGTTCATCACCGTCGTATGACACCCGGCGTTGATCAGTCGGCGCCGATCGCCGCCCCAACCAATCGCTCGGCCTCGTCCGGCTCCGGGAACCGCCCGGTCTGTACCTTCGAGAAGACGAGGTCGTCTCCGACCTGGACCTCGAAGATCCCGCCGCTGCTGGGGATCAACATCAGTCCCCCTGCGAGGTGGTCCTCATAGTCGTGCAGGATGTTCTCCGCCAAACTGGCGGCGCGTTTCAGATATCCTCAGGACGTGCAGTACGTGATCGTGACGCGCGTCCCGGTGCCCGTGTCGGTCATGCTCTTGTCCTCTCCCGCCCCGATCGGGGCAGATATCGTCACGGCGACGGATCGCCTCGCCGCACGATCCCACGGTGCAAGACCGCTGCCGCCGAGAAGCGTCTCGTCTCGCTCGCGTGCGGATCCCGGACGACTGCCGCCTACTCTGGCGTGGCTCAGCGCCCGCCCACTCGCTCCCGCCACTCGGTGGCCAGCATGTCGAAGCTCATGTCATGGGTCCAATCGGCGTTCTTCAGACCCGTCCAGTGGAAGCGACCGGCATCCCGGTAGCCCTGCTTGCGCAATGCCGCCTGGGAGCGGGTGTTCGGGCCCCAGACGTAGGAACGCACGGCGTGCAGGCCGAGCCGCTCGAAGCCGTAGGCGAGCAGCAGGTGCTTGGCCTCGGAACCGTAGCCGCCCCCGCGAAACGTCAGGTTCGGGATGAAGCTCTCCGTCTCGGCCGTCTTGTGGACCCAATCGATCTCGGCGATCCCGTTTGAGCCGATGTACTCGCCAGTCTCCTTCAATACGATGGCGAACCGCACCCACTCCGGAGGGTCCTCGTCCATGTGACCGCGGTTCCACCGTGCGATGCCGTGGGCACTCCCCATGTACCGGCCGTTGTCGAAGAACGTCTCCGTCTCCTGCCGATTCCAGGTCGCGTCGCGCTGGGCGTCCTCGTCAGTGAGGGCCCGG
>CADCWJ010000255.1 GCA_902806365.1 uncultured Thermomicrobiales bacterium | reverse complement strand
GTCAAGCAGCAAATCACGCACCGGCTGGACGCCGATGTCATCGCCACGTCCGGCAAGAACGCGCGCATCCTCGGACATCCACGTCCTTTTGAGAGACCGGCTCGTCGTCAGTGACCGCGCACTGAGAGTTCCACCGCGACCGTTTGCCCGAGCTCAAGGCCCTCGGCTTGGCGGACTGCGTCCTTCATGGGCAGAACGTATCGCCCGTCCTTGGGAAACAGCGACGTCGCCCACTGGGTGACGCCGATGCTCGCCAGGACGGGGATCATCCCCCAGCCGTAGCTGACTTCGCCAGCTACCTCGCGGAGATCATCGCATTGATCAGCGGGAACGGTGACGAAGTGGTAGGGAGAAGGACCGCGCCAGTGCCAGATTGTTCCGGTAAATGCAACGTCCATGGGTCTCTCGTGCCGGCGTGGGAGCGTAGCGGCTGACCGGGTTATCGATATCGATCAGGAGCCAGCCCCATCGTCCGCAGGATCGAATTCAGTGGCTCGGGAGCGCGGCGGGACGTTCGGCGGTGCTCTCGATCTCGATATGCTGGCCCCGTTCACTCGATTCCAGCGTCGCGTGCATGATGTCCAGCACATGGTAGGCGAGTTCACCACTCGCTCGCGGCGTATCTCCCTCGCGCATTGCCCGCGCCAGGTCCGACACGCCGAGCCCGCGGCTGTTGTCGGTGGAGCCATGCGTCAGCGGGATCTCCTCCCACGTTGGCTGGGCCGCCGGCTGCTCCGCCGCCTTCCCCTGCTGGACGAGCGGATCCCGGGCCCGCATCGCCTCCGGGCTGCGGAGCAGCGAGAGCGGACCGCCGAAGCGGTTGGGATCGGGCAGGCGCAAGGTTCCCTCCGATCCGTAGACGACCAGGGTCGAATGCGTCGTGTCGTGCAGGTCGAACGACGTGATCACCGAAGCGATCGCCCCGCTCTCGAAATCCAGGCCAGCGACGATGTGCGTTGGGGTGTTGACCGGGATCATCTCGCCGAACCTCGGCTGGCTCGTGATCCGGCGCTTGGGAAAGCTCATCCCGGCCGTCGAGCCGACGCGACGTACCGGCCCGAGCAAGCTGACGAGCGCGGTCAGGTAATACGGTCCCATGTCGAACATCGGTCCCGCTCCGGGCTGGTAATAGAACGCCGGATCCGGATGCCACCGCTCGTGACCGCGCGTGAACATGTACGCCGACGCGGCGATCGGCGTCCCGATCGCTCCCTCGTCGATCAGCTTCCGGCCCGTCTGCAACCCCCCGCCGAGGAACGTGTCAGGCGCGCCGCCAACCAGCACGCCCCGCTCCCGCGCAAGCTCCAGCAGGAGGCGACCATCCTCGCGTGATGCCGTCAGCGGCTT
>CADCWJ010000254.1 GCA_902806365.1 uncultured Thermomicrobiales bacterium | reverse complement strand
GCGAGGCCCACCCATGCTTGAGGTTATTGGCGCGATCCTGCTCGTCCTCGGGATCATCCTCGCCGCCGTCCTAGCGGTCGCCGTGACGCGGTGGGCCCTGCACATGTAACCGCCGCCGGCGCCGGCTCTCCCCCCCTTGTCCTCTGGCAGCGCCAAAACCCAGGGTTCACCGCGGAGACGCAGAGGGGGACGCGGAGGACGCGGAGGGCGGGGACGGTTTCACCACAGAGGTCACAGAGAACACAGAGGGTTCACGGAGAATGGTCAATAATAAGGTTCTCTCCGCGGTGAATTCGTCCTTCGTTCCTGTGCCCCGTAGAACGAGAGGGCGGGGTGGCGCGGCTACCCCGCCCGCGTGCCGTGCGGGGCCGGGTCAATGCGGTTGCCGCTGACCATGAAAACGACCCGCTCGCAGATGTTGGTCACCCGGTCGGCGATCCGCTCCAGGTTGTGGGCGACCCACAGCAGGCGCGTCGCACGGCCGATCGTCGCGGTGTCCTCGCGCATGTGCTGGAGTAGGTCGCGATAGACGCGATCCTGCAACTCGTCAACCTCGTCGTCCTCGCTCCAGATCGCCGCCGCCTCGTCCGTGTCGTGGGCGATAAAGGCGTCGAGGCTCCGGCGCAGCATGTCGATCGACAGTTCAGCCATCCGCGGGATATCGACCAGCGGCTTGACCGGCGGCTCGTCGAGGTTCTGGAGTGCCAACTTGGCGATTCCCTCGGCGTAGTCGCCGATCCGCTCCAGTTCCCCGACGATCGCGATGACCGCGGAGATGATGCGCAAATCGCCGGCGATCGGCTGCTGCGTCGCGATCAACAGGAGCGCGCGCTCCTCGATGCAGAGGGCGAGATCGTCCAGTTGTCCGTCGTTGTCGATGATCGACTGCGCCAGGTTCGCGTCGCGCCGCTTCAGCGCATCGATCGCCCGTTCGACCGCCATCGCGGCCATGCTGCCGAGGAGCAAAGTGCTCTGCTGGATCTCGCGTAGCTGGCGATCAAATCCCTGGCGTGGCATGGCGACCCTTTCCCCTGTGGCAGTCGTCGATGATGCCCCCGCAACGGTCGAGACTTCCTCCGCGCGGTGTCCCGGTGTTCGGTTAGAGGCGGGGCACTGGGCAGGTGTCCGGCGTGGGGGCGTGTGATGGTCTAAGGGTACCACCGATGGGAAGGGGGCGCAAAGGACAACTGTGAATTTGCGCTACAGCAATGACCGGTCGCCACGGCTTCGTGCCGCGGTCAGTCGTGCCGGTCGGCCACGCCGGAGGCTGGCCCGGCGGTCGCTCCGCCGCCTGAGCGAGGCCATTGCCCCTCGACCATGAAGACGACCTGCTCGCAGATATTGGTCGCGCGGTCGGCCACGCGCTCCAGATTATGGACAACCCAGAGGAGGTGGGTGGCGCGGGTGAGGGTGCT
>CADCWJ010000253.1 GCA_902806365.1 uncultured Thermomicrobiales bacterium | reverse complement strand
TCTTCGTCCGTGGACACGTTCTCGTCGTAGGTCACCGGTGCGTCGTTCACTGGTCCCACTTCGATGGCCACGGTCGCGGGCGCCGATTCGACCACACCGTCGCTGACGACGAATGTAAACGTGTCAGGTCCGTCGTAATCGAGGCCCGGAGCGTAGGTGAGCCGTGGAGCCGTTCCGGTTAACGTTCCCTTCGTAGGACCAGTGACGACGCGGTAAGTCAGTGCGTCTCCATCGATGTCGCTGCCGGTCAGGATCACTTCACGCGCGGTGTCCTCGTCGGTCGTGACGCTCTGGTTGTTTGCGACTGGCGAGTCGTTTACCGACGTGACGGTGATTTGAACTCGAGCGGCTTCCGATTCGGCAACGCCGTCGCTGGCCCGGAAGAGGAAGCTGTCCGGGCCGTGGTAATTCGCGTTCGGGATGTAGGTCAGATCAGGCGCAGAGCCGCGCAGCATCCCGTGCTGCGGTTGCTGGATGACGGCGTAGCTCAGCACATCGTCTTCCACATCCGCCGCAGCTACGAAGACCGGCAGCTCGACATCTTCCGCGGTCTCGACGGTCTGGGCCGCGGCGACGGGCGCATCGTTCACCTGCTTGATGTCGATCGTCACCGTCGCAACCTGCGAGAGCGCGAAGCCGTCCGTCGCGCGGAAGGTGAAGCTATCCGGCCCGTTATAGTCGCGGTGCGGCGTGTAAGTGAGGTTCGGCGGTGTGCCGGCGAGGGTGCCATGAATCGGGGAAGCGACCACCGCGAAGCCGAGCTCTTCGCTGTCGATGTCCGTGCCCGAGAGTGTGATTGGCCGCGGCGTGTCTTCAGTCGCGGTGATGTTCTGTTCGCTGGCGACCGGCTCATCGTTGATCGGCCGCACGACGACCGTGACAGTGGCGAGCGCGGAGTCCTCGAGCCTGTCGTTCGCGCGGAAGGTGAAAACGTCGCTGCCGAAGTAATCGGGAGCGGGCGTGTAAACGAGATTAGGCGCCGTGCCGGTAAGCTGGCCGTGTTGTGGCGCGCCGACTACCTCGAAGCTGATCGCGTCGCCATCTGGATCGAACCCTTCGAGCAGAATCGGCAGAGCGACGTCTTCGTCCGTGGCCGCTGGCTGGTCGACGGCGACTGGCGCGTCGTTTACCGGGCCCACGTTGATTGAGACAGTCGCGATCGCGGAGTCGACGTCACCGTCGCGTGCCACAAACGTAATCTGATCCACTCCATTGAAATTGCCGGCTGGCTCGTAAACCAGATGCGGCGCCGTGCCCGAGAGAGTGCCGTTCGACGGCCCGCCTGCGACTCGGTAGGCTAAAGAATCCCCGTCGACGTCTTGGGCGGAGAGAACAAACGCGACATCGATTTCCTCCTCAGTGGTAAGAGTCTGGGGATTAGCAACGGGAACATCGTTCACCGGGGTTACAGCCAGTGTGACGGTGGCGACATTCGAGTCCGCCTGTCCATCACTGGCCTTGAAGGTAAAGCTATCCGAGCCGTGGTAGTTCGGATTCGGCGTGTAGGTAAGGTTTGGCGCTGACCCGGAGAGCGTGCCGTTTTGCGGCGGCGAGAGGATCGTAAAGGTGAGGGCGCTGTTCTCTGGGTCGGTGCCTGTGAGAACAAGCGGCGCAGCCACATCCTCGTCGGTTTGGATCAATTGATTTGCGGCCGCCGGAGCGGCATTCAGCACCAGAAAGCGGAGCAGGTTATTCCCGATCAAAACCAGCCGATCACACTTCAGCGCCCCGATGAGCTCGCTGTTGCCATTGAAATGGACTGTGCCGGCCGGCACGATGACTTCGCCGTAGATCGTGTTATTCCCGCTTAAGACGACATTGCCGGACGCAACCCGGAGCCTGAGCCACCCTGGATTTGCGGCCGAGCCAATGCGACCGCCGCAAACCACGGTGCTGTTCACCGTTACGATAACCGGACCTACGATGCGGATGTCATCGTTCCCGGTAAAGACGAGCTGCTGGAAGTTGTAAAGGGCAGGCTGCGTCGCACCCGGGATACCGAGGGTGAGGCTGTTCTTACCCGTGACGCTGAAGGCGCCGTAAGTCCCTGGCGGGACCACAACGTTCCCGACTTTGCCTTCTACACTCAGGTTCCGAATCGTAGCGAAGCTGCCGGCGCTTTGTCCTGGCAAAGAGAGCGTGACGTCGCGCGTGCCTGCTGGTGCGGGCGGCGGCGTAACGGCAGGTAGAGCGGTCGCATCACTCCGCACGACGACGTGCCGCAAGGAGAAGCTGCCATTCCCGCCTACCTCGTAGTTCGAAGGCAGGGCGTCGCCAGTTCCCGCGATCGTGCCGCCGTAGTTTGGGTTGCCGTCCAGCCTGACGGACGGCGTGCCTGGCACAAGCAGATCACCAGTGATGATCGCATTACCGCCGAGAGGCATCGTCTCAGGGGTGAGGATCTGAACCGAGCCTTCGATGCGGTTGCTGCCTGTAAATTGAAACGCATGCCGCACGACACCGGT
>CADCWJ010000252.1 GCA_902806365.1 uncultured Thermomicrobiales bacterium | reverse complement strand
GAAGTAGTCCCGGTCGAGCAGGGCGATATCCGCCAAGTGGCCCGGGGCGATCATCCCCATCTCGTGTTCCGCGTTCATGAACCACGCGGCCCCGCGCGTGAACAGCTTCAACGCCTCGACGCGGGAGAGCCGGTTGTGCTCGGCGAGCACCTGAGACCCGGAGACGGAGCGTCCGGAGACCGCCCAGTACATCGCGACCCACGGGTTGAAGGTCGAGGCCCGGTAGGCGTCGGTCGTCAGGGCCAAGGGGATGCCGCTGTCGACGAGCTGGCGCAGGCGCGGCGTTTCCAGTGCCTTCTCGCGGCTGTAGGTCTTGATGAAGCCGTCGCCGTGCAACGCCATCTTGGGGTCCAGCGCAATGCCGCCCCCGAGCGCCTTCACCCGGGCGATGTTCTCCGGCGTGATGGTCTCGGCGTGCTCGATGCTCCACTTCAGGCCGTCGAGCGGCACCGTCTTGTTCATCTCCTCCATGGCGTCGAGGAACGGCGTGATGTTCTCGTTGTAGCTGACGTGCATGCGGAAGGGGATCCGCCGCTTGACCAGCTTGGCGATGTCCTCCACGACGTGCCGTCGGATCCTTTTCGGGTCGAGAATGACGGCCGGGCGGTCGAAGTTCTCGTGATCGTGCACCTCCGGGTCCAGTGCTTTGGCGCCTCGAAACACGTGGCCATGGGCGAGGGGCGGGTGCAGGTTCTGCCCGGGGCTCATGAGCGACTTGCGGGTGATGGCGTCGATCTCCGCATCCACCATCCTGGCGCTGCCGAACTGCATGTCCACGAACGACAGCCGCAGGTTGAAGCGGCCATCCCGCATCAGGACTTCGGCGGTGACGTGTGCGTCGGGATAGCCCCTGCTGCCGCAATCGATGACGGACGTCACGCCGAAACGGTTCAGGCCGTGGATGGTGTAGACCAGCGAGCTTAGTTGCTCATCGAACGAGGGCTGTGGGAAGAGCGTTTCCAACGCGACGAAGCCAAACGTGTCGCCGTAGACGACCCCCGTGCG
>CADCWJ010000251.1 GCA_902806365.1 uncultured Thermomicrobiales bacterium | reverse complement strand
GGAAAACGTCAGCACGTAGCCTGGCCCTTCACTACCTCGCCGGTTCCAGGCAACGGGTGAGCATTGCGCCACTCGTTACCAGATGATGCCCTTGCCTGTTGTTTTCCGCGCTAGCCAGTTGCAGCCCACGATCAGGACCATGCCCACAACCCCCTTGAAGAGCCCCACCGCAGCGCCAACCGAGTAACCAAAATTCTGGATGCCAGTGCGGTAGACCCAGGTGTCGATAATGTCGCCCACGCCGTAAACCGCCGGGTTGTACATGATGAACACCTGTTCGAAACCGGCGCTGAGCAGATTGCCCAGATTGAGCAAGGAGACAAGCAGCACCACCGGCAAGATCCCGGGCAGGCTGATATCCCAGACGCGGCGCAGGCGACTCGCGCCGTCGACGCTGGCCGCCTCGTACAGCTCGTTAGAGATGCTGGCGAGCGCAGCGAGATAGATAATCGCGCTCCACCCGACCTCCTTCCACATGCCGGAGGCGACAAGGACTGTCCGGAACCAGTTGGGATCGGCCAGGAAATTGATCGGGTTGCCACCGGCCGCGACGAGCGGCTGATTGATCAGGCCGTTCGGTGTGCCCAGCAGGACCTGGAGCACTCCAAAGACGATCACCCACGAAAGGAAGTGCGGGAGATACGTCACGGTTTGCACGCCCTGTTTGAACCACCCGATCCGCACCTCGTTGAGCATCAGCGCCAGCGCGATTCCCACCGGGATGCCGAACGAAAACCGGTACAGGCTGATCAGCAGCGTGTTCTCGACAATGCTCGGGAAGTAGGTGCTGTTGAACACTGCCCGGAAGTGGTGCAGACCGACCCAGGGGCTGCCGAGGATTCCATCGAGAACGCGATATTCCTTGAAGGCGATGATCGCGCCGTACATCGGGTAGTAGCGGAAGACGAGGAAGTAGAGCACGCCCGGGAGCACCATCAGGTACAGCACACGTTGCGTTCGGAACTCCCGCCAGGCACGGCTGAGCGCGCTATCGCGTCGCACCACCGGTGCCGATCCGGTCATGGCCCCGTCGAATTGGTCCAACTGCGGGGCTTTGGTCGCCATCGGTTTCCCGCTCCATCGGATATCCGCGATCCGGCGCGTCCCGAGATCTCGTCAGCCACGCCGGTCGTTCCGCCGGAGCGATCATGCGCGATCCCCCGGAACCCGTCGGTCTTTTCGGTTGCATCATTCAGTGCGTGATGCGATATAGGATATACGAGCGCGATTCCATGTCAAGCCGATTCGGGACCGGTCCTCTTCCGCCGGACCGTGGGATCCGCGTCCATCGCCCCGGAGCGCTTCCCGACCCCCGCTGGAAGGCACTGCATGGCTCCCGATCATCCCTTCACCCTTTCCGAGGCACGGGCGCTCTGGGCTCGCCTCGTCGCCGGCTGGGCCGACCATCTCGATGACACCGGATCGCGGACGCTGATCGACGGCGTGCCGAATCTCCACGATGCCGGCGGCTCGTACGAGGGCGTGACCCGGATGCTGTGGGGGCTCGGTGGCTGGCTCTCAAGGCCCGGTCGTCCACCGGTCGTCCAGTGGCGGGGTCGCGCGTACGACGTCGCCGCCTTGGCCAGGCGCGCGATCCTGGCCGGAACAGATCCGGAGTCGCCCGGCTTCTGGGGCGTGCCTGCGGTGCCGGGCACCGCCGACCAGCGAACCGTCGAGAGCGGGCAGGTTGGCTTTGCGCTATGGCAAAGCCGGGCCGTCATCTGGGACTCGTTCACCGAACCGGAGCGGGAGCAGATCATCGCCTGGCTGGAGGCGTGTGGCCAGCGGCCGCCCACTTGGCGCAATAATTGGGCATTGTTCTGGGCGCTCAACCACGCCAGCCGCAAGGCGCTTGGGACGCGGCACGAGCAGGCGATCATCGACGATGTGTTGGCCTGGCTCGACAAGGTCTACTGCGGGAACGGCTGGTACGACGATGGCCCGGCACGCGGCACCGATCACTTCGACGACTACAACCTGTGGGTGTTCAGCTCCCACGTCCTGGCCTGGGCAACGGTCGACGGCGAAAGCGTTCCCGGCCGGCGCGCCCAACTGCTGAGGCGGATCCGGGACCAGATGGAACACGTGCCCTTCTTCTTCGCCGCGGACGGCGGCTACCCCCTCCAGGGGCGCAGCCTCGCCTACAAATTCGCCCGCCTCGGCGCTCCGCTCTGGGCTTACGAGGCAGGAGTGTGGCCCCATTCGCCAGGAATGCTGAAGCGCCTGGTTGGCCGCCACCTTCGCTG
>CADCWJ010000250.1 GCA_902806365.1 uncultured Thermomicrobiales bacterium | reverse complement strand
GTGGCACGAGTCACCGTTTCGCAGATCGAGCTCGGGAAATCAGGTCCGCGCCCGCATATCGCGCGGAGGATCGCCGAAGCCCTGAATTCGTCGCCGTCGGAGATCATCGAGTTCCGGGACGCCGCCCAAAGCATGCAACTCCCGACACCAACGATCCTGGCAGCGCTCGACAGTGACGCCCAGAATCCAACCTAATGGCCCGTCAACCCTGTTTTGTCATCCTGAAGCGTAGCGAAGGATCCCCCGGTGCCGCAGCGCCGGTCTCTCCTGCGCTGGCCAGGACGCAGCATGGCTAAGTGACAGGCGACTAGATCACCTCTTCACGTCCAGGCTGGGCACGTTAGCACGACCGGGAGACGCGACCATGCATGGTCGCGTCTTCGTTGGCGTACGATCTCCCGATACCTCGGGATCACCGGGAGCGGCGATGACCACCGTAAAGCAGGCGAAGGCGGTCGCTCGCCGGTGGGTGATCGATGAGGCGGCGGACAAGGCCGGTTTCTCGGGCGCCCTCTTCGCCGGCTCGGTGATCCGGCTTCCGAACGAAGCAACGCTTCCCCCGACATCGGACGTTGATCTCACGATCGTTCTGGATACCACCCGACCCCCGGACAAGATCGGCAAGTTCCCCTGCCGGGGTGTCGTGCTCGATGTGTCGTACATGGCCGCCGACGCCTTCCGCTCCCCGGAAGCGGTTCTCGGCGATTACCACCTCGCCGGCGGCATGGCGCTCCCCGGTATCATCCTGGATCCCACGGGCACGCTCGCCTCCCTCCAGCGGGAGGTCGCCGAACACTTCGCCCAGCCCGAATGGGTCCGGCGGCGGTGCGCGCACGCCCGTGATAGGGTGCTGGCCGGCCTCGAGCACATACGGGAGGGTGCTCCGTTGCACCAGAACGTGCTCGCCTGGCTCTTTCCGACCGGGGTGACGACCCATGTCCTGCTCGTCGCCGGTCTCAGGAGCCCGACGATCCGGACCCGATATCTCGCGGTGCGCGACCTCCTCGCCGATTACGGCCGGATGGATGCCTACGAGCCCCTGCTGGAGCTTCTCGGATGCGCCGGGATGCGCCAATCCCGCGCGGCGCACCACCTGGTCGCCCTCATCGGAGCGTTCGATGCCGCCAGCGCGATCGGCAACACCGCCTTCCCCTTCTCCTCCGACATCAGCGACACCGGCCGTTCCATCGCAATCGACGGCACCCGTGACCTGATCGAGCGCGGTAATCACCGGGAAGCGATCTTCTGGGTGGTCGCGACGTATTCGCGCTGCCAGGCGATCCTCGACCGCGATGCGCCAGCCCGGCGGGAGCGGTTCGACGAGGGGTACCACGAGTTGCTCGCCGACCTCGGGATCGCGTCGCTCGAGGATCTCCAATTGAGGGCGGAGAGGACCCGGACTGCTCTCCCCTGGATCATGGACGTGGCGGAAACGATCATCGCCGCGAACCCCACATCCGGGAACGGATGACCAGATGGCGCCACACGCCCCGTGTGCATGCCGCGGCTTACGTGCTCTCCGGTTCGAGATCCGCGGCGTAGGTGCGCAGCGACCGCCTGTATCGCCTCAGCGGCGCGTCGCCACTATGGTCTCCTGCAGCGTCCTAGAGCAGCAGGAGCGCGGCCCGTCGATCGTTCCCCGCGCTCGGCTCCACCAGGGAGAGAAACGCCGTCAGCGCCCGGAACCCGGGCCACTCCCTTCACCCGCGCTCGAGCAGGGCTCGGGCTTCGTCCAGGCGCCCGAGGTTGCGCAGCGTGCTTCCGGCCTGCACGAACAGTTCCGGTCGTCTCGCGTCCGGCAGGTGCTCGAACCCGAGGGCCAGCACGCGGTCATAGGCCTCTATCGCCTCGGCTTCCAACCCTTCACTGT
>CADCWJ010000249.1 GCA_902806365.1 uncultured Thermomicrobiales bacterium | reverse complement strand
GCCGCGCGGGGGCGCCTCTTCCGCAAACCCACGCTCCTGACCTACCACTGCGACCTGCTGTTGCCGGCCGGGGCCGTCAACCGGGTGATCGACCAGGCGGTCTTCGCCGCCAACTACGCTGGAGCCCGCCTTGTCCACCGGGTCGTGGCCTACACCCAGGATTATGCCGATCACTCCCGGCTGCTCCGTCGTTTTCGCGCCAAGACGACGATCGTCCCGCCACCGGTGGTGATGCCGCCGCCCTCGGCCGAGGACGTCGCGGTGTTTCGTCAGAAGCACGGTCTCGATGGCAAGCGGGTGATCGGGTTCGCTTCACGGTTCGCGACGGAGAAGGGCATCGAGTATCTGGTTGACGCGATGCCGGTGCTGCTCCAACGTTTTCCGAACCTGAAGGTGCTCTTTGCCGGTCCCTACCGCGACGTGATCGGCGAGGAGGGCTACCGGAAGCGGCTGACGCCCCGGATCGAGGAGCTCGGAGACCACTGGGCGTTTCTCGGCACGCTTGGATCAGACGCGCTCCCGGCCTTCTACGGCTCGCTCGACGCGCTCCTGATGACGAGCGTGAACTCGACCGAATCGTTCGGGCTCGTCCAGGTCGAGGCGATGCTCTGTGGCACTCCGGTCGTCGTCACCGACCTGCCCGGCGTCCGCCAGCCGGTGCGGGTAACGGGGATGGGAGAGGTCGTGCCGGTCGCGGACGCCGCCGCGCTGGCCGAGGGCGTGACCAGGGTGCTGAACGAGCCGGCCCGGTACATCCGGCCGCGTGCCGAGATCGAGGCGATCTACGACCTCGATGTCACCGTCTCGGCCTACGAGCGGCTCTTCGCATCGACGTGACGCGCTCGCCGCTGCTACGCTGAACGAGAACGAATACGGGGCCAAGCAGTGGACTGGGACGCGCCGTCCCGAGTACTCCAGCCACCGTATTCTGTCATTCCGTAGCGCAGCGATGGGCCGCATCCGCTCAGTTCCTTCGGAACTGCCTGTTGAGGAATCTCTCGCAGCCGATCCGCAGATCGGCAAGACCGGCGTCATGCTGACGTACTTCGTCGGTCTGCGGACCTCCTCAGGAGATCCCTCTGGTCGTTGCGCTTCCGACGGAATGACAAAGACCGTGGACAATGCGCTACTGCTCGGTAGGACGGTATGCCAGCGGCTTGCCGTAACGCGGCGAGGGTGGCCTTTTCAAGTGGGAGAACGACCAGCTTGGCGACTGAACCTGTCGAACCTCGAGACACCGCCGTGCAGGGCGACTACCTTACCCGGCACCTGCGGGAGATGGCGCCGCATCGGGCGTTGCTCCGGGCCGTCGAATGCCGGTTCATGGGACGCGTGCCGCTGACCCATCCGGTGCTCGATGTCGGCTGCGGTGACGGCCATTTCGCCTCTGTCGCCTTCACCGAGCCGATCGACATCGGGCTCGATCCGATGGACCGCGACTTGGTCGAGGCCGCCGCGCGGCGCCCCGCCGTCTATCACGACGTCGTCAAGGGCAGCGCGACGGGAATGCCGTTCCCGGATGGCGCGTTCGCGACCGTCGTGTCGAACTGCGTGATCGAGCACATCCCGGACGTCGATGCGACGCTTTCCGAGATCAGCCGCGTGCTCCGGCCGGGCGGGATATTCGCGACGACGCTGCCGAGCGAGCATTATCCGGAGTACCTGCTTGGCGCGACGCTTGCCCGGCGCGCCGGGCTCCCGAAAGTCGGCGCGGCCTACGGGGCGTTCTTCAACCGCATCTCCCACCACGAGCACGTCGACCCCCCGGATGTCTGGATCGCGCGCCTGGCGGCGGTCGGGCTCGACGTCACGGAGCATGCCTACTACTTCTCGCCCAGCGCTCATCGCGTCTTCGACATGGCGCATTACATCGGGGTACCGAGCCTGATCAGCAAGCGGCTGACCGGGAACTGGGTGATCCATCCGCTCCAGGCCCGGCTGCTCGAGCGGTGGTATCGCCGGTATTACGAGGAACCGCTCCCCGACGAAGGTGCCTACCAGTTCGTGCAATGTGTCAAACGCGCGTGAGCGTCTCCCACGGCGGACCGGGCGACCACGGCAGGATGGGCGACCACGCAAGGTCACGCCTACCGGAAAACCGCCTCCCATCGGTAGGGGTAGCCCTGTTTGGCTGCCCTGGCAGAGTCCTCCCCAGACCAGTCGGGACAGGGCCGGGCGAGCATATTGGGCCGGACGACGGCATCAGGTCGCCGGGGCCAGAATCCCGCGCCGCCAACTCGGGCGACCACACAGGGTCGCCCCTACCGGCATGCCGCTAGCCGTGGCCGGACGACGCTCGCGCATCACCAATCCGCGAGTCGTCAGTGCGTTGCGGCCGCACCGCATTCCGCGATCGGCCGGCGGACGCCCGCGCCGCATCCAGCGGCTGCTGCTCGTGATGATCCTGATCGCCGCCACGGCGATCCGCTTCGCCGGGATCGACTGGGGCGGCAGCGCCTACCTTCATCCCGACGAGCGTTTCATGACGATGGTCGCCGTCGGGATCGACTGGCCCGGCTCGATCGGCACGTACTTCGACAGCGCTACCTCGCAACTGAATCCCTACAACAACGACTTTGGCTCCTTTCTTTACGGCACGTTCCCGCTGTTTCTCGCCAAGTTGCTCGGCACGGTCACGGGCAACGTCGTCTACGGCGACGCCCACGAACCCGGACGATGGCTCTCGGCGCTCTTCGACGTCGGCAGTGTTGCGCTCACGTTCTGGATCGGACGACGGCTCTTCTCCCCGGCCGCTGGCCTGATCGCGGCTGCACTGCTCGCCTTCACGCCCCTCAACATCCAGACGGCGCATTACTTCACCACCGACGCCGCGGCGACGTTCTTCGCGGTCGCGGCCTTTGCCGCCACGCTCAACGCGTGGTTTCGGCAGGGCTGGCGGTGGTACGCACTGGCCGGGCTCGCGGTCGGATTGGCCGCGGCCAGCAAGCCGAACCTCCTGATCACCGCGGGGTTCCTGATCCTGCCGGCGCTGGAGGCGGTCCGCCTGCGCGGCTGGCGATCGCTCATCCCGCCCCGGCGCTGGAAGCGCGGGCGGCTTCCGGTGCAAGCCGGTGTCGCAATCTCCGGCATCGCCGCGGTCGTCACCTTTCGCGTCGCCCAGCCATACGCCTTTGTCGGTCCGGAGGTGTGGAACTTCCGCCTCGATCCACGCTGGACAACCGACTTGGCCTACTGGCGGCAGGTCCAGGCCGGGACGATCGACCTGCCGCCCGGCATCCAGTGGGCCGATCGG
>CADCWJ010000248.1 GCA_902806365.1 uncultured Thermomicrobiales bacterium | reverse complement strand
GTCAGGTGCGTCTCTCCCAGGATGCCGTGCTTGGTGGCATTGGTAAGCGACTCCTGGATCACGCGATACGCCGTCAGCTCGCTGGCGGCGTGAAGGGGCTGCGCCTTGCCGCGGATGGTCGTCCGGACCCGGTTGTCCGCATTGGCGTATGAATCCAGCAACTCGTCCACCTGGGCCAGACCCGGCGCCGGCTCGCGGCGATCGATGTCCCCGGCTCCACGCAGAAGGTGAAGCACGGCGGACAGATCATCGAGTGCCAGTCGGGCCGCCTCGCTGACATGGGAGACCGCCGTCGCGGCGGTGTCGAGGGCATTGCGCGCCATTGCCCGCTCCGCCAGCCCGGCCTGGATGTTCACCACGGCGATATGGTGAGCGACGATGTCGTGCAGCTCACGGGCAATGTGGAGGCGTTCCTCGGTCACCCGGGCGCGGGCTTCCTGCTCACGCGTCTCCTCGGCACGCCGGGCTCGCTCCTCAAGCACCTGCATGGAGATCCGTCGCGAGCGGACGGCATCCCCGGCGGCCACCGCGAATGCGCTCCAGAACACCGGGGCCAGCGATTCCCGCGATATCGCGGCACCTGTCGACACCAGCTCGAGCGGAAACGCGATGGCCACGGCTACCACGCCCGTGATCACCGCTGTCCGCCTCGGCAGGGTGCTGGCGACGGTAAAGAGCGCGACCGACGCGGCAATCGTGAACGGGATCGGAAGATCTTCCTTTCCGGTGGCCGCGGCAAGGACTGCCCCCAGCAGCAGGAGCCCGAGCACGGCGAACGGATATCGTCGTCGAACGAGAAGCAAGCCCCCGATCGCGAGCGCGAATGCAGCTGCCGTCACGAACGTGAACGGGCTACCGCTTGCCTCGGACAGCTCGTTGAAGTAGAGGTCGAGGAACGGCGTGCTCGCGGCCGCCAGTGCCACGACCGTATCGGTGACCGGCCGGAACCGGCGTTCTTCCTCGGAGGGATTCATGACAACTCGCTCTCCGCCGGTGGGATACCGCGGGGTGATCGTTCGGCAGGACTCATCCTACCCCGTTCGGGCAGTACGTACGCCGGGCGGCTCGCGGCTGGGTAGCGGGAGCGGGCTTTCCGGGGCCATCCAGCGATGGCCCCGCTCGCCTGGCCGGGCGCAACGGCGTCAATACGGTCACGGACATACGGTCCATTGCGAGCCCGGTCTGACGTGGCGAACCTTCGGTTCGCCGGGTGATGGGTTCGCACACTCCAGACCGGTTGCCTGTCGCCCGCGCGTCACCGAGAAGCACGGCGGCCAGAATGGCACTCGCCGATCGACGAGCCTGGCAAGATCGTCGGGGTAAGCGTTCGGTTCGAGCAGGCTGTCCCCACTGCGATTGCAGGTTCTGGGACGTTCCGCCGAAGCTCCGCTCGTGCCCGCGGGGTCGCCGCAAGCCGGAGCTGGTGAAGAGCGCGTTGGGAGCCCTCGTCCCGGATTTCATCCAAGCGGTTGCAGCGACGCGAAGCGTGGGGCTGCCCCTTCCGATGCCGTTGCTCGACACAGCGGTCAGGATGAGATGGTACGGCTTTCGCTGGCGGCAATCGTTCCTGGCTGAGCCTCAGTGGGCAATCGATTCTCGCGGCGCGAGGTTCAGGCCGCGTGCCAGGTGGCGCGAAGGGCGCGGAGCCAGTTCCGGTAGGCCAGCTTTTCGAGCGCCTCGTGGCCGTAACCGCGCTTCCGGAGCGCATCGACCAGGACCGGCAGACCAGCCACGTCACCGATC
Organism: uncultured Thermomicrobiales bacterium; assembly: GCA_902806365.1. Lineage (GTDB taxonomy): Bacteria > Chloroflexota > Chloroflexia > Thermomicrobiales > UBA6265 > CADCWJ01. Next base: position 2,180 of record CADCWJ010000248.1, on the reverse strand, counting down.
GCGGTGGGCATCGTCGCGCCGTCGAAGTCGGATCCGAAGCCGACCCGGTCGATCCCGATTCGCTCGACGAGATAGTCGATCCCAGCGACGATCACCTCGATCGGGGTATCCGGCTCATCGAATCCGTCCGCCCGCGTCACGCTGACCTCGAAGTTCATCCCGACGAGGCCGTCGGAATCGCGGATCGCGCCAAGCTGCTCGTCGGTGAGGTTGCGGGTGACGGGGCAGATCGCGTGGGCGGCGGAGTGGGTGGCGACGAGCGGCGCGCTGCTGATCCGGGCGACATCCCAGAACCCCTGTTCGTTGAGGTGCGAGAGATCGACCAGGATGCCGAGCTCGTTGCAGCGGCGGATCAGCGCCTTGCCGGCGGCGGTCAGGCCGGGGCCGGTATCGGGGCTCGCCGGGAAGCGAAACGGCACCCCGTGACCGAAGACGTTGGGCCGGCTCCAGACAGGACCCAGCGAGCGCACCCCGGCGGCGTGGAACAGATCGAGTGCGGCGAGATCCGGCCCGATCGGCTCCGCGCCTTCGATGTGGAGCACGATCGCGAGCACGCCGGTAGCAAGGCAGGTTTCGATCTCGGCGACGGTGCGCACGATCCGGATCCTGCCATCCGAGGCGGCGGCGAGACGGATCAGCCCGGCGGTCTGCGCGATGGCGGCGTGAAGCGCGATCTGCTCGTCGACCGGCAGGGCGAGACGGACTTCGTAGCCGTTGTCCGTGAACCTGAGCTCGGGGTCATTGGGCGTGTCCGGGCCCTTCGGAGAGGGAACGGAGATGGCGAACAATCCCCCTCCGAGCCCGCCGTTCTTCGCGCGGGGAAGATCGATGTGACCGCCCGTGCCGCCATCGAGAAAGAGCCGGATCGCCTCCGGTCCGAAGGGCGCGATCTTCTGGATCGCGTCGTTGTGGCCGTCGAAGACCGGGATGTCGACTGCTCCGGTCATGGGCCCAGTCCTCTCCTGTCCGGTGACTCCCGTTTGCTATCGTGACGCATGCGTGCCGCGAGATAACCCAGGAGAATGACGAGCATGTCGGCGGATGTCCATGCCAGCGTAACGATCAGGGTTAATCCGAAGGTGGCGTTCGCGATCTTCACCGACGAGATCGGCCGCTGGTGGCGCCCGGGTCCGGACGTCAGCGTGGACGCTCACCGCGCGGTCGGGTGGCGGATCGAGCGCGGCGTCGGCGGCCGCTGGCTCGAATTCTACGATGACCTTGGCGACGCCGCGGTTTCGATCGGCGAGATCACGACCTGGGAGCCAGGCGAAGCCATCATCTTCCGGTCCACCCGCCAGCCGTTCCCAGTTGATGTCGCCGTTGCGGTGCGGTTCATTCCCGTGGGAACCGGTACTCGTGTCGATGTCATGCACGACGGATCGGACGGGAACGGTCCGGCGCGCGGTCCGGATGCCCACGCATCGGCGTCCACCGGCTGGGGCACGATCCTGTCCTGGTTCGGGGAGTGGGCGGACTGGGGGTCGCCTCTGCGCCTCGGCACACGCCCGGTCCGCCGCGGGTACGTGCTGCAGCGGGGTGATGGGGTCGTCGCGGGCGATCCCTCGCTCAAGGCGTCGCGTCGGTCGACAAGCGGGAGCATGACGGTGATCGAATCGCGGACCACGGGCGGCGCGCCGCTGCATGTCCATGCGTTCGACGACGAGATCTTCTACGTGCTCGACGGCGTGATGACGGTCGGGATGGAAGGCGTCACGCACGAGATCGGTGCCGGCGGCGTGGCGTTCGTCCCGCGTGGCCTCCCGCACGAGTGGGACACGATAGGCGAAGCGACGATCCTGATCGTCACCGCACCGGGCGGGATCGAGGAGTTTCTTCACGCGCTGCACACCTCGCCCGATCCCTATCCCGAAACCTGGGCGCGGGTTGGTCCCCGGTACGGCTACACGCTGCTCTAGCCAACGCGCGGAAGGGGCAATCCGTGATCGATCGGGGTTTCATCGAGGCGTGTAACGAACGACTGCGAACGGAGATCCCGGAAACCGCCGCCGTCCTGCTCAAGGGCAGTCACGCCACTGGCACCGCCGGGCGGTGGAGTGATGTTGATTTCGATGTGCTCGTCGATCGGCCGGAGCCCGTCGAGGAGTACCTGGCGTGGCTCGTCGATGGTCCGGACGGGCAGATCGTGCATGTCTCGGTCGCCGTTGCCGATATCCGGTCGT
>CADCWJ010000247.1 GCA_902806365.1 uncultured Thermomicrobiales bacterium | reverse complement strand
GCCGAAAGCGTGCCTGCCGCCGATCGTGCCATACGCTGCACGGCCGAGCGATGCACGATCGCCAACCCGAACGGGACGGCCAGGGCGGCGATCTTGATCAGCAGCACGATCCCGTAGCGAGAGGTCCAGAGCGGGTCTAAGGCATCCACGCTGACGCCATCTTCCCGGATCGTCTCGACAAACGGAAAGATGAATCCGGCGTTGATCACGCCGGTGATCGTCGCGATCGCGAAGAGGGCCAGTGCGAGGGATGAGAAGCGCCGGAGGTCGAGTGCGGGTGCCGCCTCGTCCTCCGGAGCATTCCTCCGGGCGGAGAGCCACACGACGATCGCGACGAGCCCGCCGATCCAAAGCGCCGTCGACCATTGATGCAGGACGTTGGAGACGAGCGCCGGGCCCCGCAGTGACTCCCGTCCGGCGGCGTGGCTCGTGAAGACGAGACCCAGAAGCGAGAGCAGGCCCAGCGCCGCGCCAACCCAGGCCAGGGGCGCAGGCAGGCGATCGCGTTTTGAAATAGTGATGAGACTCGCCAGACCGACGAGCGGGACCAGCATGGCCGGTCGCCACCACCATCCAGCCGGAAGCCCGCGAATGGCGCTTTCTAAACCGATGCCGGCGCCCCGGTCACCAAGGAGGACCTGCAGCACTGGTTCGGCCAGGGTGGCGAGCAGGGCGACCAGTGACCCGGAGAGGATTGCCAGTGACCGGCGCTTTCGCCAGCGCGCCGATCGATCCCCGTTCCGGGAAATCAGCGTCTCGAACAGGAACATCCCCGCCGCGATCGACGCGCCCAGAAACGAGAGCCAGCGCGTCGCGACCGCCCACGGGGCCGGGGCCGTGTCTTCTGTCGTCGCGATGCCCGGGGGCAGGCCCCCGCCGACACGGAAGGCATACGTGCCGCTGAGCGGGTGGCCGTCCACCGCGGACGTCACCGACCAGGTCACGGTGTAGGTGCCGGGATCCAGCGACAGCACGTTGAGCGAGAGTACACGGCGATCATCATCGAAGGGGCCGACTGGCTGGTCACT
>CADCWJ010000246.1 GCA_902806365.1 uncultured Thermomicrobiales bacterium | reverse complement strand
GTCAAAAGGTTGGAAGCCCGGTCAGCACGTCTCGATGACACATGACTCAGGGCCGCACCAGCATTGCATCAGCTCAGGGGATCGAGGGCTCGAAGGCACGATCGGTGTCTACCGGCGAGCGTCGCGTCACCGGAACGATGCCGGTGTCGCTGAAACGATCGTTCACTTCAACGGCAACGCTCGCGTGTGATCCTCGTTGACGAACGACCCATCTCAGTCCGGACCGGCGCCGATGACGATTTCCTCGATGAAGACGTTCACGTGCCGCACGGTGAGGCCCAGCATCCTGCCGACGGCGTTTCCGACCAGACGCTGGATTTCACGGCTGAGCTCGGTGACGTTCGTGCCCCTGGTGATCGCGATCGAGACGTCGGTGGCAATCCGGTCGCCATCGACGCTGACGGCGATCTTGCCATTGTCGTAGGACTTGCCGATCGCCGGTTCATCACCGGGCTTCTTTTGCCAGTGGCGCGAGCGGAACCCCGCCACCCCGTCGATATCGCGGACGGTCATCTCGATCAGCTCGATCAGCACCGTCGGAGCGATCCGGACGGTGCCGCGTACCTTCGCAGCCTGATCGCCTCCGATTGCGGCGACCACATCGGTCGTTGCGCCCGGAACGAAACGGGACGACTGAAGAGCGTCGGTCATGCTGGTTGCCTCCGCGCCGGAGATCGGGGACGGGTTTCCTCTTCTTCGTGGGCATCGCGCAGGCGCGGACCGACCCGCTCGATGAACTCCGGGATGAACCCGGTATGCACCTCGCCGCGCTTGAAACGGTCGTCGCCGATCAACTCCCGATGGAACGGGATGGTATGGGCAATGCCGGTAATGACGGTCTCACGCAGGGCGCGTTCCATGCGGACGATGGCCTCGTCCCGGTCCCTGCCCCAGGTGATGATCTTGCCCAGCAGGGAGTCGTAGTTCGGGGGTATGGTGTAGCCGCTGAAGAGGTGCGAGTCCATCCGGACGCCGGGACCACCGGGGGCGACGTAGAGATCGACCGTGCCAACGGAGGGCGTGAAGCCGGTCATGGCGTCTTCGGCGGTGATCCGGCATTCGATCGAGTGGCCGAACGGCTTGAACTGGTCGTCGTTGGAGCTCAGCCGCTCCCCGGCGGCGATCCGGATCTGCCAGCCGACGAGATCGATCCGGGTGACTTCCTCGGTGACCGGATGCTCGACCTGGATCCGGGTGTTCATCTCCATGAAGTAGTAGCGGCCATCCGTATCGAGCAGGAATTCGAGCGTTCCGGCGCTGCTGTAACCGGCCGCCCTGGCGCCGCGAACCGCGACCTTCAGGAGATTGTCGCGCACCTTTTTCGGGAGCGCCGGGGCGAGTGCCTCCTCGACGACCTTTTGGTGGCGTCGCTGGAGCGAACAATCACGCTCCCCGAGCGAGATGACATTGCCATGATTGTCGCCGAGGACCTGCACCTCAACGTGACGGGGGCGCTGCAGGAACCGCTCCATGTACACATCGCCGTTGCCGAATGCGGCCTCGGCCTCCGCCTGGGCCATGGGGAGCCCACGGGTAAGCTCGGCATCGTTCATGGCAACCCGCATCCCGCGCCCACCACCACCGGCAACGGCCTTGACGACGACCGGATAGCCGATCTGGCGGGCGAACTCGCGAGCCTGGCCGAGAGTCGCGATCACGCCTTCGGTACCGGGAAGCAGCGGGACCCCCGCCGCCCGCATCACGGCGCGGGCCTCGGCCTTGTTGCCCATCTTTTCGATGACATCGGGACGCGGGCCGATGAATGTGATCCCGACCTGCTGGCAAACCTCGGCGAGATAGGCGTTCTCGGCGAGGAACCCGTACCCCGGATGCACCGCATCGCAGCCGGTGACGAGCGCGGCGCTGACCACGGCGGGGATATTGTTGTAGGAGCGGGCGGCGGCGGCGGGACCGATACAGACCGCCTCGTCGGCGAGGCGAACGGCCAGGGAATGACGATCGACATCGCTGTAGGCGACGACGGCGGGTATCCGGAGATCGCGGCACGCGCGGAGGATGCGCAGCGCGATCTCTCCTCGATTGGCGATCAAGATTTTCCGAAACACCCGCATGCCTCCCGGATACCGATCGTGGCGATGGACGCAATGGTATCAGCCGCGCCCGGTCGGTGCCGTGACCACCACGCACCGGTCAGGCCATGAAAAGGCCGCCGTCGACGGTGAGCACGTGGCCGGTGATGAAGTCCGCATCCTCCGACAGGAGAAAGGAGACGGCGCTGGCGACGTCATCCGGAGTGCCGAACCGGCCGAGAGGCGTGTTCCGGAGGAGGGTCTGCTTCATCTCCTCGGACAGGACGTCGGTCAGCCGGGTCTCGATGAAGCCCGGTGCGACGGCATTGACGGTGATCCCTCGCGAACCGACTTCCTTGGCAAGCGATTTGGTAAGGCCGACGAGTCCGGCCTTGGCGGCGGCGTAATTGGCCTGGCCAGCGTTGCCGACCAGCCCCACGACCGACGTGAGGTTGACGATCCGTCCAGAGCGCTGCCGGAGCATGGGCCGGATCGCGGCCTTGCTCGTCAGGAACGCGCCTTTCAGGTTGGTCGTCAGAACATCATCCCATTCGGTTTCGCCCATGCGCATGATGAGCATGTCGCGGGTGATGCCGGCGTTGTTGACCAGGGCGTCGATCCGGCCCAGCTTCTGCATTGCGGCTTCGATCGTCGCCCCGGCGCCGTCCGCCGTTGAGATGTCGGCGGCGAGGCACTCGATCCGGCGGCCCGTTCCCTGGAGCTCGCTCCGTGCGGCATCCGCCGCCGCCTCGTCACCACGGTAGGTGATGACGAGATCGAAACCGTCGGTGGCGAGTCGCCGGGCGATCGCGAGACCGATGCCGCGTGTGCCGCCGGTGACGACGGCCACCTTGCCCTGCGTCGGTTCACTCATGGACTGATGCTCCCTCTCTCATGCCCTCGTGACGGATCCTGGGCCGGCGGCGAACGCCGGAGCTGCAGACCATTTGCCGCCCATCCGTGGAACGAAGAGTCCGACGATCCCGCGCCCGGCAGTTCCAAAGGTAAGCCGTTCGCGCTCGGGGAGACGGATCGGTCCCTGCCGGAACGCGCAAAGGCGGGGCGGCCCGCACACCACCCCGCCTTGTTTCGCCCATGTCATGGTGTTGTCGGGTAGACGGGACGATCAGGACTCCGATGGTCGCCGCGAATCCTCGATCTCGATCACCTGACGGCCGCGGTACATCCCGCAGTTCGGGCAGACGTGGTGCGGCCGCTTGAGTGCCCGGCAGCTCGCGCACGGCACCAGTTGGGGAGCGGTCAGATGGATATGGCGGCGACGGGTTCCTTGATGAGCCTGACTGATGCGTTGCTTGGGAAGTGCTCCCATGGTGATCTCCTCTTTCCTGGATTCGGGCAGGGACGCGTAGGCGTTACTGCCCCTAAAAAGTCGCTGTCAGCGGTCAGACAGTTCCACATCGTCGTCGAGCAGGCTGGCCAGACCGGCCAAGCGGGCATCCCCCGCTTGCTCGGGATCGGTGGAACGGAGTAATGGACCCGGGCAATCCGGTCCGCAGCTCGGCTGCATCGGGATCGACAGCACGATCCATTGCCTGAGTGCTTCCGCCAGATCGATCTCGTGGTTGTCGTCGATCACGAATCCGGGCTCTTCGTCTTCGTCACCCGCGAGCAGCCGTTCGCGCGGTTTGGTCAGTCCAGACCCCGTCCGGACGTCGACCGTCTGGTGAAAGGATTCCGAAAACGACTCCCGGATCGGCTGGTCATACTCCGTGAGACAGGTCACGCATTCGAGCCGGACAGTGCCGGTCACGTCCGCCTTCACCAAAATCTGGCCCTTGAGCCGGGTCAACCGTGCCGGGGCTATAACATCGGTGGCAGCGAGGCCGTCACCGAGCTCGAGTCTCGGGAGTGATACCCGGATCTCGCGCGTTGCGCCTACCGGCTCGAGCAGCAGCGAGGCGACATTGAGACGCGTGTCGCCGTTGAGATCGATCGCTCGATCCTGATCTGTAGCCATAAGTCCTGCACCTATCATCCGCTCGCCGCCCCGGTCCCCTTGGCGGGACCGTGTGATGTGCGCGCGAAGACGCCGGGGCGAAACCCGGCGCTGCCTGACAAGTATAGGTTTGGTGGCGGACGACCGTCAACGCGCGGTGACGGACGGAACGGCGCTAGCTGCCGATCGCGTCCTTGGCGGTTTCCATGGTCTCGAGTGTCTGCTCGACCGCGGCCTCCATCACGGCCATGCCGCGACGTACTGCGTCCTCGGCGAGCGCGAGTTGCTCGCTGACGAAGACCTCGATCTCGCCCCGTGCCCGCTGCCGCTCCTCCTCCGCCTGGCGAAGCACCTCCTCGCTCTTCTGGCGCGCTTCGGCAAGCACCGCGCTCTGCGAAACGAGGGCGGAGGCTCGCTCGCCGGCGACCTTGACGATCCGGGTCGCCTCTTCCTGCGCTTCGCCGATCACGCGTTCACGCTCCTTGATCACGCGCTGTGCCTGCTTGATCTCGTTTGGGACCGCAACCCGGAGCTGATCGATCAGCGCCAGGAACTCCACTTCCTCGACCATCACCCGCCCACTGAACGGAACCCGCTTGCCAACTCCGACAAGCTCTTCGAGCTGATCGAGCAGGTAGAGGAAATCCGTGGTGCCATCTTGCTGGAGTGGTGGGCCGACGCGATCGGTCATCGAGAATCTCCCAGGTAGGGATCAAACGCCAAGGTTCTCTTAAACGTACGGACTAGGATAAACGACCCACAATCCTGGGGTCGCGCCACCAGATAACCTGGTCCGTTTTTAGACCGGGGCGGTGCTGCGATGGGGGGCGAAGCGGGTGCCGAGCGCCGTCTCGACCGCGAGTGGGACGAGCCCGTGGACATTCCCGCCGAGGCTTGCGACTTCGCGGATGAAGCTGGAGCTGATGAAGGAGAGGCGGGACGAGGTCATCAGGCAGACGACCTCGATCTCCGGAGCCAGATGCTCGTTCATGTGCGCGTACTTGAACTCGTACTCGAAATCGGACACCGCCCGCAACCCGCGCACGATCGTCGCCGCGCCCTGCGTGCGGGCGTAATCGACGGTCAGGCCGGAGAAGATGTCAAACTCGATCCGGGAAGCGAATGGGTCGTCGCTGTGGGCAAGCGCGGCGCGGGCAAGCTCGACCCGCTCCGCGACCGAAAAAAGGGCGTTGGGTTTGCCGGCACCGGCGTAGACCGCCAGGATCAGGCGATCGAACAGCTTGGCGGCCCGGAGCGCGACATCGAGGTGTCCGTTCGTGATCGGGTCAAAGCTGCCGGGATAGATCGCGAGCGTCATGCGTCTGCCCCGCCTCTTCACTGGATGGTTCCGGATCGGAGCCATTGTCGAGTGTCGCATCGGCGACATCGTAGATCGAGAAGCAACTGTCGCCGTGGCATCGAAGGCGAAGGCGGTCGAGCCGGCCGAGCCGATCAGGCAGCTCTACCCTCGGTGAATGACCGATCACCACAATTGAGCCATAGTCTACCAATGGCGCGGCTCCGACGGCATCGAGCGTGGAGATGATGTCTGGATCGGCGTACGGCGGATCCATGATCACGAAGTCGTACGCAGTCCGGGCACCACCGATGAACGTCTTCACCGGTACCTGATGCACCGTGCCCATCCCGGCAAAGCCGGTAGACGCCAGGTTGTCGCGAATGACCTGGCAGGCGTCGCGCGTGCGCTCGACGAAATCGGCCCGGGTGGCGCCGCGGGAGAGCGCTTCGATCCCGATGCTGCCGGTGCCGGCGTAGAGATCGAGCACGACATCGGGCTCGACGCCGAGCGACGCGAGTGAGTTGAAGAGCGCGCCCTTGATCTTGTCGGCCATCGGGCGCGTCGCGTGCGACGGGGGCCCCTTCAACGTCCTGCCCTTGGCCGATCCCGAGATGACGCGCATGGAAGCACTCCTGGAACCTGGCATCACTCGTGAGGGGATCGCAGGATTGAAGAAGCGACCCGGATAACTGAACTCTACTATTGACCGGGTGTTGTCGTTGAGACGTGGATGAGGCGTACCGGGCCACGCGAACGATGACGAACTTTTGACGACTTAATCGTGAAAATGAACACAAATGGCCTCGTGGAGAGTCCACGCCCGCGCTGCACCGTGGTGACTTGCAAGCGGCGACACGGCATGAACCAGCATGACCGGTGAGAATCCAAAGTATTGCTTGACGTGATTGGCCCTAGCCGCGGAGGACGCCCATTCGACTTCCTTGCCTTCACTACCCTGGTCTATGCAGGAGGGGCACCCCTGCACATTCCGCGGCCAGCACCACTCCCTGGCGCTTTCGCGTGTGACGCCGCACCCGGGATGACGCCCTTCCGGAGAAGCGTGCTGTTGGCTTAGAACACGACATCGATCGAGGACACCTCACATGCGGCAACCCCATTCCCGGCCCCGGCGCGTGACCGACGACAACGTGAAATGGTTCACGCTTGTCGCGGCGTGCTTCGCGCTGTTCATGGCGATTCTCGACAATCTGGTCGTCAACGTCGCGCTGCCGACGATCTCGGAAGATTTCTCGCCCACCCCATCCCAGATCCAGTGGATCATCTCTGCGTACACGCTGGTCTTCGCGTCCCTGCAGATCACCGCCGGCGGGCTTGGGGATCGCCTTGGCCGGAAACGCTTCTTCCTGATCGGCGTGGCGATCTTCACGGTGACCTCGGCACTTGCCGCCCTGGTGCGGTCGACCGAATGGCTCATCGCGGCACGGGCGGTCCAGGGGTTGGGAGCGGCGTTCATCATGCCACTCTCGCTGTCGCTGATCTCGGCGGCGTTTCCGCCTGAGGAACGCGGCAAGGCGCTTGGCATCTGGTCGGCGATCTCGGTCTCCGGTCTCGCGCTCGGCCCGATCGTCGGCGGGTTCATCGTCGAGTACTTCGCCTGGCAGTGGATCTTCCTGATCAACGTGCCGATCGGGATCATGGCGTTCCTGGTGACGACCGCCGTGGTGCGAGAAACACGGGATGAATCCGGCACGGTGGCGACGGACATTCCCGGGACGATCACGGTGACCGGGGCGATTGCGGCGCTAACGTGGTCGCTGATCGAGGCGGGGGAACGTGGCTGGGGCGACCAGCTCATCGGGACGGGACTGGCAATTTCGGCCCTCCTGTTTGCGGCGTTCATCGTGATCGAGCAGCGCACCGCGAAGCCGATGGTGCCGCTGCGCTTCTTCCGGTCGACCACCTTCACCGGGGCCAATATCGTCGCCTTCTTCATCTCGTTCCTGATCTCGGGCGTCGCCTTCAGCATGACGCTCTACCAGCAGAACATCCATGACTTCTCGCCAGTGCGGACGGGAATGGCGATGTTGCCCCTGGTCGTGACGATGATGATCTTCGCGCCGCTCTCGGGCGCGCTGGTGACACGAGTCGGATCGAGCAGGCTGATCGCGGTCGGGATGCTGATCACCGGCTCGTCGGCGTTCCTGTTCCTGCGCTCGTGGGTGAGTGCGTCGTACATCGACATCGTGCCTGCGATGGTGACGATGGGATTCGGCAACGCCCTCATCTT
>CADCWJ010000245.1 GCA_902806365.1 uncultured Thermomicrobiales bacterium | reverse complement strand
GCCAGCCCCGGCTGCATGTCGACAACCGCGATCATTGGCTTGTACCCGCTGTTTCAGGCGTGTGTCGTCGATCCCGCCATCCCGGTCGTGATCGAGGCGAAGACGGGATCGTCGGGCTCGGGTGGGTCACCGGGGCTCGCGTCGCATCACCCGGAACGGGCCGGGGTCGTGCGTTCGTTCAAGCCGACCGGGCACCGGCACACGGCGGAGATCGTCCAGGAACTGAGCTTCGACGGCAGGGTGCCCCGGATCGCCTTCTCGGCCACCTCGACGGACGCGGTGCGCGGGATCGTCGCGACCAGCCACGTCTTCACGAAGGAACCGCTGCAGGACAAGGATCTCTGGAAGATCTTCCGGGGAGCCTACAAGGACGAGCCGTTCATGCGGCTGGTCAAGGAGAGCGCCGGCGTCCACCGCTACCCGGAACCGAAGATCCTGAGCGGGACCAACTTCGGCGATGTCGGCTTCGAGCGCGATCCGCACTCGAACCGGGTGGTCGTGATCGCAGCGACGGACAACCTGATGAAGGGTGCGGCCGGTCAGGCAGTCCAGGCATTCAACATCCGAATGGGGTACGACGAGACCACCGCGATCGACTTCCCGGGCCTCCACCCGATCTGACGGGCGGGCGCTCTCCTCGTCGCCTCGGGTCGACACGAATGGACCGCATCCGCTGGCAATGGCGAAGCCATTGTCTATGAGGTCGACCCCTACAAGGATTTTCGTAGGGGCGATCCTCCGTGATCGCCTGAGCCTTCCGGGTCGAACGCTTCCCTCAAGGCCGCGCCAAGAGACCACGACGACGGTCGCGGGGGTTTCCGAACAGGACGAGCCGGTGATGACGGGCTCATGGTGCAACTGCGTTGTACAGGGACGATACACAATGGACCGCATCCGCTCGATGGCTTCGCCATCGTCTGTGGTCGTCCCTTACACATGTGAATCGGTTCTGGATGACACGAAGCCGTGCGATGGCTAGGCTTGGCAGAACAGACTGCAAGAGCGTTGTGGTCTGATGACGTACAGGAAACGCGGCAGGGGTGAGGTGATCGAGCGATGCTGGTGGTGAAAATCGGTGGCGGGGCGGCAATCGGGTCCGACGCGTTCGCGAACTTCGCGGCGGATGTCGCTACCCTCGCCGAACCGCTCGTCATTGTGCACGGCGGCAACGCGACCTTCAGCGCGCTCTCGGAACAGCTCGGGATGCCGCCCCGGATGGTCACCTCCAGCAGCGGACGGGTCTCCCGCTACGTCGATGCGGACACGATGGACGCGATGCTGATGGCCTACTGCGGCAAGGTCAACAAGCGCCTCGTCGCCGCGTTCCGCGACGCGGGAGTCAACGCCGTCGGGCTGAGCGCGATCGATGGCGGGATCGCCGTCGGCCGGCGGAAACCGGTGATCCGTGGCACCGAGGATGGCAAGACCCGCATCTTCCGGGACGATCACGCCGGGACCATCGAGACGATCGACACGACGCTGATCACGACCTTGCTGGCGGCTGGGTTCGTTCCCCTGCTGACCCCGCCCGCGCTGGCCGAGGGGGGCATCCCGATCAATGTCGATGGTGACAAGCTGGCGCTCGCGCTGGCGGAGGCGCTCGGTGCCGACGGCCTGCTTTTCTTCTCGGATACGCCGGGGCTGCTCGCCGATCGGTCTGATGAGTCGTCGCTTGTACGCGAGATCGATGTCGCGAATCCCGAAGCGGCTCTCTCGGCTGCCGCCGGGAGGATGATCGTCAAGGTGGAATCGGCGATCGCGGCGGTGGAACGTGGGGTTGGGCGGGTGATCTTCGCGGATGCCCGGATCGCGAGCCCGATCACGCGAGCGCTCGAGGGCCGAGGGACGATCGTCAGCCACAGCCACGCCGCGGAACCGGCCTCGCCGGTGACGGCATGACCGGAACCGTGAAGGCGGTCGTATTCGATGTTGGCGAGACGCTCGTCGATGAGACGCGCCACTGGGCGATGGTGGCACGGTACGCTGGGGTGCCGGAGTTCACCCTGGCCGGCGTGCTTGGCGGTTTGATCGAGCGCCGGGAGCATCACCGCAGCATCTTCGGTTTCATGCAGATCGAATCGGTCGATCCCAACATCGTGGGGTACAGCATCGAGGCGAGCGATCTCTACCCGGATGTCGTGCCGGTGCTGCAACAGCTCAAGGCCGCCGG
>CADCWJ010000244.1 GCA_902806365.1 uncultured Thermomicrobiales bacterium | reverse complement strand
TCGCTCGTGCGTTCGGCAGTCGTTGAACGAAGGCCTCCGCATCCGCCGGTACGACCATGCCACCGGTCTCGAGATCCCCGTGGATCAGCAGCGTTGGCGACCGGATCGCCTCGATCTCGGCCAGGCGGTCGGCCCCATGGTGCGCCAGCGAATCCGCTCGCAGCTCGGCGAACACGTTGCGCGCGGTGGTCGACATCAGTGCCGTCCGCTCATCGAGCAGGGTCGCCGACCAGTGCGGGTTTTCCGCGGCGAACCTGGCCCGAAGCTCCGTCGCGGGCAGGGCGTTGAGCTCGAGCCAACTGTCGAAGGCAGGCATGAAGCTCAACCCACTTCGCAGCGGGCTATCCTCGATCACCAGCGCGGCGGCCGTGTCGGGATGCCGCGACGCCCACCAGAGCGTGACGATCCCGCCGAGCGAGTGGCCCATGATGAGGGGGTATTCCATCCCGAGCGCGGCGAGGACGCCTTCCAGATCGTGGATGTAGTCGTCGTACAGATAGCCCCGTTCGGGTTTCGACGACGCGCCGTGCCCGCGCATGTCGATCGCGACCGGCGTGAACTCGGCGGCCAGGGCGGGAATGACCGGGCTCCAGGCAGAACCGGCGCTGCTGATCCCGTGAATCAGGAGGATGCGGGGGCCAGCACCGTCCCATGTCCGGATCGTGATCCGGTGCCCGTCGAGGTCGATTTCTTCGGCACGCGAAGGGATGGCCGGACTGGTGGGAGCTGACATCGGGATCGTCACGTGGGATGCCTTTTGCGGGTCCTCGACGTTCTGCGCCAACGGCGAGCACCGCGCCGACCGTAGAGCGGAGTAAGAGTCACGGGGGGATAAGCTGCACCTGATCGTCGGTATTTCCCCGACACTGTCCTGCATCGCGTCGCGGTACACTTGACTCAATTGAGCCGCGAGGCTCGTGGCCCGTTCGGAAAGAGGCACTGGCGGGCGATTGTTTGCACGATTGCGTCGGGTCCGAACGCCACCCTATTGTAGGCGTATGGCGCCCGCGATTTTAGAGGAAGAACACGTGATGCAACGGGTAAATCGTCGGAGATTCATGATGCTGGCCTCGGTTGGGGCGACGGGCGCGGCCTTGTCGGCATGCGGGAACGACCAGAGCGTCGAGCTGAACCCGACGCCGTTCCCCGATGTCGCCGGTGCTCCGCCCACGCTCGCCCCGCCTCCCGCGTCGCCGCCGGCGGCGGAAGCACCCGCCGGGGAGGAGCCAGCCGCCGAGGCCGCACCTACGCAAGCCGCCGCTGAAGAAGCACCGCCGGCCGGAGGCGCGGCCGCCGGCGGCGGCCCGATCGCTCTGGAAGCGCTCGATCCGTACGAATGGGATCTGAACACCCTGGAAGCGGCGCCGGGGCAAGTGATCCAGATCACGAACGTGGGGCTCAGCCAGCACAACTTCGTGGTCGATGAGTGGGGCGTCGAGCAGGATCTGCCACGGGATCAGCCGGTCGAGGTAACGGTGCCGGAGGACGCGGAGGTGGGCGCGTCATTTGTCTACTACTGCTCGGTTCCTGGCCATCGCGAGGGCGGCATGGAAGGTACGCTGACCGTGATCGAGGCTGCCGCCGCGGCGGCTCCAGAGCAGGAAGAACCGGCACCGGCGGCTGGTGGCGCTCCCGCCGCCAGTGGTGGAGGTGGCCCGATCGCGCTGGAAGCGCTCGATCCGTACGAGTGGGACCTGAACACCCTGGAAGCGGCGCCGGGGCAAGTGATCCAGATCACGAATGTGGGGCTAAGCCAGCACAACTTCGTCGTCGATGAGTGGGGTGTCGAGCAGGATCTGCCACGGGACCAGCCAGTCGAGGTGACGGTGCCGGAGGACGCCACGGCGGGAGCCTCGTTTGTCTACTACTGCTCGGTTCCCGGCCATCGCGAGGGCGGCATGGAAGGTACGCTGACCGTCGTCTAGCGCCACGATCCGGTTGATATCCGGTTCGACTCCCAACGAACGCCAGGATGAGAGAAGATGCAACGGTCCTCGCACCTGCGAGGACCGTTGCTCGTTGGATGAAGCGATTGGCCGGGACGGCAGTTCCCCTGCGATACCCTGACCATATGACGATAACGGCGGGATCAACCCGTGGAACGGCGCCGAAGCGGGAATGGAAAAGGATGGTTCGATGACGACAGAGACCTTTGCGGATGTCAACGCGGTGATCGCCGGTCTCGACGGAGCGGTGACCATCGAAGGGAACTCGGTCGAGATCATCGATGGAGCGATGGTCCGCGAGACGCTGATCGAGAGACTCGTGTGGTCGGCGGTCTTCGGCGAGCCGGACGTGCGCACCGCGAGCCGATGGCTGATCCGCCAGATCGCCACCGCCAGCGGAGCCTGGCCGGCATCGATCCACGCGTTGTACATGGCGGCCGGGCGCAACGAGTATGCGAACGTGACGACGCCGGCAATCAACCTTCGCGGAATGACGTTCGACCTTGCCCGCACCGTCTTCCGGGCGGCCCAGGCCACGCGGAGCATGCAGGTCATCTTCGAGCTTGCCCGCTCGGAGATGGGGTACACCGAGCAGCGCCCTGGCGAGTACGCGTCTGTCGTGCTGGCGGCGGCGGTGAAGGAGGGGTGGAGTGGGCCGGTCTTCATCCAGGGCGATCACTACCAGGCCAGCCCGAAAGCGTATGCGCAGGATCCGGACAAGGAGATCACGGCGATCGCGGATCTGGCGGCGGAGGCGATTGCGGCCGGCTACGGGAACATCGACATCGACGCCTCCACGCTCGTCGACCTGGATTTCCCGACGTTGAAGGAGCAGCAGGAAGCCAACTACCGGAACACGGCCGAGTTGACCCAGCGGATCCGGGCGATCGAGCCCGCCGGGTTCCGGATCTCGGTCGGGGCCGAGATCGGCGAAGTCGGCAAGACCAACAGCACGGTTGCCGACCTCGACGCCTTCATGGAGGGCTATACCGAAGAGCTGGAGCGACGGCGTGCCGAGACCGGCGAAGAGATCACCGGCATCAGCAAGATCAGCGTCCAGACCGGAACGAGCCACGGCGGGGTGGTCCTGCCCGACGGCACGATCGAGGATGTCGCGGTCGATTTCGACACACTGGGATCGCTTTCGGAAGCAGCCAAATCGACCTACGGGATCGGCGGCGCGGTCCAGCATGGCGCATCGACCTTGCCGGAGACGGCCTTCGGCAAGTTTGCGGCGGCGAACGCCGTCGAGGTTCACCTGGCGACCGCGTTCCAGAATATCGTCTTTGACAGCGCCGCCTTTCCGGCGGACCTGCTGGCCGAGATCTACGCGCACCTCGCCGCCAACCATGGCGATGAGCGGAAAGCGGACCAGACCGACGCGCAGTTCTACTACACGACCCGGAAGCGTGGCTTCGGTCCGTTCAAGCGCCAGCTCTGGTCGCTTCCCGAGGCAACACGCGCTGCGATCACGGGCGAGCTCCAGCCCCGGTTCGAGCTGATCATGCGCGAGCTGCGGGTGGCCGGACACGGTGAGTTGGTCGAGCGCTACGTGCCGCGCGTGGATGTTGAGGTGCCGATCCCTGAGGCCTTGCGCGGATCGCAGGCGCACCGGGAGCCAATACGTGGGGGCGGTACCCCCGATTGAGAAAGCCCTAAGGCATCAGGAACGCAAGGAGTATCGGGCCCTGCGGAATCATGGGATGCGGTGCGGAGGCGAGGCGGGTTCCGATCCTGCCAGATCGGACGACGCAGCTGCTGGATTCCTCGTCGCTTCGCTCCCTCCGATGCGCTGCTGGAATGACAGGGGTGCGGGGACGGAGAGAGGGCGGTTTCCACCTCCAGGCAGGTGATCTCCGCGAGAGTGTCAGGTCTCCCTGATGGCGGTCACCCTGAAGCGGGCGCCGAGGGGACCCATCGGCAGGGTGCGGTCAGTACGATCCATCCGGTCCCGCGCCTGGATCAGCCAGCGCTCGGTGTCGGGCATATTCAGCAGCAGGTCTCCGGTAACCATCCCGAGAAGATGGGGGATGTCCGCGAGCGGAGCGACGACCCGCGAGAGGCCGGTGACCCGCAGTCCGCTCCGTTCCACCAGGGCCAGGAGATCGCGACGCCGGTAATGCCGGTGCCAGCCAGTCGGTTTCGT
>CADCWJ010000243.1 GCA_902806365.1 uncultured Thermomicrobiales bacterium | reverse complement strand
TAGGGCGACGAGGAGGACGGAAGAGCGATGGAAGTTCGAGCTAGCGTACAACGCGTCCGCGTCTCTCCTCGAAAAGCCCGGCTCGTCGTGGACCTGGTCCGCGGCAAGAAGGTGAACGAGGCGATCGCGATCATGAAGTTCTTGCCGAACAAGGCGGCGGTCGATGTCGAGCGCCTGCTGAAGTCGGTATCGGCGAACGCCGAGAACAACTACGACCTGGATCCCGACGATCTCTGGATCAAGGCGATTTATGCCGACGATGCGGCGCAGATGCGCCGGTTCAAGCCGAAGGCGCGCGGTCGGGTCGGGCGGATCATCCGGCGGTCCTGCCACATTACCGTCGTCGCCGAAGAGAGGGAGCGTCGCTAATGGGCCGTAAAGTCAACCCGATCGGGTTCCGGCTGGGAATCGCCAGCGAATGGGAATCGAAGTGGTTCGCGGAGCGCAACTACACCGAGTTGGTGCATGAGGATCTCCGGATCCGCACGCTCATCATGAAGGAACTCACCCGGGCCGGGATCGCCAAGATCGAGCTGGAGCGTGCCGCCAACAAGGTCGACGTCACGCTGCGGACATCGAAACCTGGGATTGTCATTGGCAAGCAGGGTGCCAATGTGGAGCGCCTGCGGCAGTTGGTCGAGAAGGAAGTTGGCAAGAAGGTCAACATCCGGATCGAGGAAATCAAGGTTCCGGAGATCGAGGCCCGGCTGATTGCCGAGAGCATCGCCGAGCAGATCGCGCGGCGTGTCTCGTACCGGCGAGCGATGAAGCATGCAGCTCAGCAGGCGATGCGACGCGGCGCCAAGGGTATCAGGATTCGGCTCGGTGGCCGCCTCGGTGGCGCGGAGATGAGCCGATCCGTCACGGAGATGGATGGCAGGGTGCCGCTGCATACGCTGCGCGCCAACATCGACTTCGCGACGGTTCACGCGCACACGACCTATGGCGCGATCGGCGTCAAGGTCTGGGTGTACAAGGGCGATGTGATTCGTACGCGAGACGAGGTCACCGAAGCCTCGTTGACCGCCGATCTCGCGACAGTCGGAGATTAACGGCGGTACGCATGGAGAGGTGCCTGCCGGGCTCTTGCCCCGGCGGCCCACGGCAATGAAGCGGAGTACGATGTCATGTTGATGCCGAGGCGGACAAAATACCGCAAGGTGATGCGGGGCCGAATGCGCGGCAAGGCCTACCGCGGGTCGAACATCTCGTTCGGCGAGTATGGGCTGCAGTCGGTCGAGCCGGCCTGGGTCACCAGCCGCCAGATCGAAGCGGCGCGCCGCGCGATCACCAACTATCTCAAGCGGGGTGGCAAGGTCTGGATCCGGATTTTCCCGGATAAGCCGGTCACCCAGAAGCCAGCCGAAACCCGAATGGGCAAGGGCAAGGGGAATCCGGAATACTGGGTTGCCGTCGTCAAGCCTGGGCGGATGCTGTTCGAGATCGCCGGGGTCTCCGGTGAGCGGGCAGAGGAAGCGCTGCGCCGGGCCGGCATGAAGATGCCGATGAAGACCAAGGTGCTGACCCGTGAGACACCGGGCGCACCGGCTACGGTGGAGGAAGGTGCGGCATGAAACCGGCGGAACTTCGTGCCCTCACGGCAGAGCAGCTCGAGGAGCGACTCCAGGACCTTCACGGCGAATGGCGCGACCTCCGATTCCAGGAGGCTGTCGGCAACCTGACCGCGACTGGCCGAATCCGGCAAATCCGGAAGGAAATCGCCCGGATCCTGACCATCATCACCGAAAACGAACGGCGACAACCGGCGGCGGCAAGCTAAGCCTCCGGGCGCCAAGACGGGAATCCGAGGAAACGCATGACCGAGGAAGCAGTAATCACGGAACCGACCGAGGAAACGGTCCAGCCGCTGCAGACACCGCGGACGATGAAGGTCGGCAAGGTCGTCAGCGACAAGATGGAGAAGACGGTGGTCGTGTCGGTGGACTATGTGCGACGGCATCCGCTGTATCACAAGCGGATCACCCGGACGAGCAAGTTCTTCGCGCACGACGAGTCCAACCTCTGCAAGCCGGGCGATATCGTTCGAATCGAAGAGACCCGACCGCTCTCCAAGCGCAAGCGCTGGATTGTCCGGGAAATCGTCGAGCGGGCGGTGCAAATCTAGGTGCGCCAAGGTGCACGCGTATCATGGGGCAGTTCTGATCACGAGAGGTGGAAACGGTGATTCAGCCACAAACCCGGCTCAAGGTAGCCGACAACAGCGGAGCACGGGAGATCATGTGCATTCGCGTGCTCGGTGGCTCGTCTCGCAAGTACGGGAGCGTCGGAGACACGATCATCGCTTCGGTGAAGGTCGCGCAACCGAATGCCGCCGTCAAGAAGGGTGACGTCGTCCGGGCGGTTATCGTGCGAACGGCGAGCGAGTATGGGCGTGCCGATGGCAGCCACATCAAGTTCGATGACAATGCGGCGGTGCTGATCAACCCGCAGGG
>CADCWJ010000242.1 GCA_902806365.1 uncultured Thermomicrobiales bacterium | reverse complement strand
GGTCGCAAGGGCAAACCGAGCGGACGGCCCCATGTTCCGCTTGACTACGGCGACGCTCATGCGCAGCGAAGCAATGGGGCCCGCCCGCGCGACGAAAACGGCGTCGAGCGCGAACAGCGTATACAACGCGGCCATTCCAAAAAGGATGACCAGGACGATGGCGATCAAGGCTGTCAGGTCAATCCCGAGAAGCGCCAGCACGCCGGCCCCGATCAGGAGTGGCCCAACAACGAGCGCCGCAGTCGCCAGGAGCATGAGCCCCAGCGTCACGAGCCGGGCCCAGGCGTCGATGCATTCGCGGATGAACCCTGCCCCAGGCTCGTCCGCGTCGCGCACGGACCTCGCAATCGGCACCCGGAACAGGACGATCAGCACAGTGGCAAGAACAAAAAACCCACTCACCGCGCCGAGCACGCCCAACCACCCTTCAGGTGATTGGAGTCCGCCGAGCCCATCACCCCACGAGTCATACATTTCCGTGCGGTCGACGCCTCGCGTCAATGGCGGTGCGATGACCGCCATCAGCAGGTTCAGCATCGAATCCTTCGGCAAGCCTCCGAACATCGAGGGGGTCAGCGCCGCAAGTGCGTCATTGACCCGGAGTCGTTCACCCAGGCTCTGGAGCTCACGCGCCGCCGCCGGCCCGTTGGTTCCGCCGTTGTCGGCCATCAGGCGTCGCAGAGGATCGATCAAGGAAATGGCGGAAACCTGGATGCCCAGCCACGTGATCAGGTCGATCACGATCGGCAGGACCACGAGGTAGGGCCGCGCAATCACGAGTGACAACCCAGCGGCGATCGTCTCCAAAACTCCGGAGAGTTTCTCTCCGCGCGCCCGCGTCGTGACCATGTTGAACTGCGGTCGATTGTTCACGTCAGCCCTAACGATTCGAGGCCATTCTCATCAAAACCGAGATGGTGCCCAAGTTCGTGAAGAATGGTGATCCGGATTTGATCGTCCAGCTCCCGGCGTGACCCACCGCTCCGTGCGAGCGGTCCGACGAAGATCGTGATCCGGTCGGGTATCACGAGCGAATATGCCGAGTCGCGGTCTGTCAACGGGATGCCCTGATACAGACCGAGCAAGTCATCCTGTGGGGTCACGCCTGTTTCGAAGTGATGGCTGGAGGCAGGTTCTGCTTCGACAACGATGGCGACCCGTTCGAGCAGCATCCGCACTCGGGGAGAAAGGGACCGCACCACCCTTGAAACCATGATCGCATAACGCTTTTGCCGTGCCCTGCGGAGCATGGTACGGGTGTCACGAAGCATTGTTTATTTTACCAGAATGGGGCCGAGTTTCCCACCTTTGACACCCCGCTTGACCCCGTACGTACAGGGCTTTTGGTGGCGCTTCAGTCTGCCGGCGAACCAGCCAGGATCGTCTCCAGCAGCATGTCGCGACCGGTCACCGCGGCGCGGTCGGTATCATTCCCGTTCTCGAGGACGACCGCGACGACGTACTCCGGCTCCCCTTCGGACTCGCCGATGAATCCGATGAACCAGGAATGGGCGGAACCGCTCCCGGTTTCCGCGGTGCCCGTCTTCCCTCCGACCCGATAGCCGTCAATCGCGGCCTCGTTAACCGAGCCATTCTGGACGGCCTCGATCATCATCTGCTCGACATCCGACGCCGTCGAAGGAGAGAGCGACTGCTGCCATTCCCGCGGCTCGGTAGTACGCGTTGCCTTCCCGTTTTCGTCCACGACCGCGTCGACCAGGTAGGGGCGCATCATCTGACCCTGGTTGACGTACATCGACGTTACAAGTGCCATTTGCAATGGTGAGACCAGGATCTCGCCCTGCCCGAAGCCGGTGTCGGCAAGCGCATTGTTGTCTCTCAGGAAATCCGGCGAACTGGCAATCTGGCCCTTGGCGACAGGGATGTCGAACGGGATTTCCCTCCCGAAGCCGAAGCGTCCCGCGTTTTCCCAGTAATCCCGCGCGCCGATCTCCAGCCCGATCTGAGCGAAGACCACGTTGAGCGACCACGCGAGGCCTTCGGTAGCGGTCCACTCTGTCCGGTTGGGGTCGGGGCGATTGTTCTCGGTCAGGATGCGACCGTCGATGTTCAGCTCCCCCGTATCCTCATAGATCTCGTCCGGCTCGACGTAGCCCGCCTCGATGCCAATGGCGGCAGTCACCGTTTTGAACACGGAGCCTGGCGAGAACAGACCCATCGTGGGCCGCAGGACCAGGGGAGCATCCGGCCGCTCAAGAAGGCCGGTCCAATAGTCGACCGCCGCATCCCGCTCTGTTGGCCCGGACGTAAACAGGCGATTGGGATCGTACGCGGGATTGCTGGCGAGGACGAGAACCTCGCCCGTTTTTGCGTCCATCACCACAATGCCGCCAGCGTTTTCTCCCAAGAGCTGGGTTGCGTACCCCTGGAGCCCGGCGTCGATCGTCAGCCGCAGGGTGGACCCTCGCTGGGGTCGATTTAGCAAGTCATCCCTCACGCGCTCGATCGGATCATTGCCCTCCTGCCCGACCAGTTCCCTGTTGAACGTTGCCTCGAGCCCACTCGATCCATAGAGCAGCGGCGAGTAGTAGCCAGCGATGTACGCCGTCGCCGGATCGGGATAGCTCCGGACGAACACGTTCCCTTCTCGCTCGGTTCCCGCGATCAGCGTTCCGTTACGATCCACGATTTCCCCGCGCTCGACGGCCAGATCACTGTTCGCTATGCGCGGGTTTCCCATCACCTCACCGTCCGCGCCTTCAGCGGTACGGCCGTACGTGGCGTCGCTTTGCACGACCTGAATGCGGACCAGCTGGGCGCTGATGATGAGGAAGACCGAGGCGATGACCATCGTGGTGCGGATCAGGGTCCGGTTGAACGTGGGAAGCGCCACCGGGAGGCGTATCCGCGAGGCAATGAGCAACAGGAGCCATGCAATCCCGAGCATCGACAGCCATCTGGTGTCCGTAATCTCGCCCGGGAACGCCAGGCCGTAGGTGATCAGTGCGATGGCAGCAAGTCCCGACAGCCCGGGAATGATCGATCTCATGGCGAAAGGCGACTCCTGGGGAACGCGATCGCAGTGTCATGCACGCCGGGGCAGGCTCGAGAGATGGAGCAGAAGTCCGGCGATCGCGAAGTTGCTGATCAGCGAGCTCCCACCGTACGAGATGAACGGGAGCGTTATGCCGGTCAATGGAATCAGGCGGGTCACGCCGCCGATGATGATGATGGTCTGCAGGGCGACGATCGAGGAAAGCCCTGCGGCCAGGAGTTGGACGAAGCCCTCTCGCGCGCGCATCGCGATCAGGAAGCCGCGCGCGGCGAGCAGGAAGTACAGCGTCAGCACCGCGAGGGTCCCCAGCAAGCCCAGCTCTTCGCCGATCGCCGAGAAAATGTAATCGGTGTGGACCGCCGGTATGTGCCAGGGTTGCCCGAAGGCGAATCCCTTGCCGAACACGCCGCCGCTCGAGAGTGCATAGTCGGACTGAATCTGCTGGTAGCCGAGAAATACCGGGTCGGCCCAGGGATCGAGCCAGTTCTGGACCCGGACCTCCACACGGGCGAAACCTCTCCACGCGGCCCAGCACGCGGTCGCGAAGCTAATCAACCCGACGATTACATATACGGGGCGCCCGCTGGCGAGATAGAGCATGGTCAGGAACACCCCAAAGAACAGGAGCGCGGCCCCAAGGTCGTTGAGCCCCACCAGGGTCAGCAGTGACGCCGCCCACATCGCACCCATGGGAAGCAGGTAGGGGATTGGCGGCAGGGTCATGCCTCCCAACCGCCATTCCGATCCCAGCAGATGTCGCTTGTCATCCAGATATCCCGCCAGAAAGATGACGACGGTGATCTTTACGATCTCCGACGGCTGAATCTGGATCGGACCGACGTTGATCCAGAGCTTGGCTCCATCGCCTACTCCGGAGCCGATGAAGTAGGTGGCCGCCTGGAGGACGAGGCTGACGATCAGGAACGTGTACTTGTACTCTCGGAGCCACGACATCATCCGGAGTGGACCGGCCAGCATCACGATCAGCCAGAGCAGCGCGAGCCCGGCGATCAGGTAGATCAAGTGCCGCTGGGCGAGCATTGCATACCCGGAGTCAAGAGCCGCGAGATCGGGATGCAACCGCTGGATCAT
>CADCWJ010000241.1 GCA_902806365.1 uncultured Thermomicrobiales bacterium | reverse complement strand
GGATGATCCCCTTGTGAGACTCGATGTTGAGAGTACAGCCAACTTCGCAGTAGCCGCAGATCGTCTCGGTCGAATCAAGATCCCATGGATGGTGCCCGTAGTGCCGGTCTGTCAGCGCGCCGACCGGGCAGACCGCGATGCACATGCCGCAGTTGACGCAGGTTCCTTCGCCGAGGTCCTGACCGAACGCCGGGGTGATCGTCGCCTCGAGGCTGCGGTTCGCGGACTCGATCGCAATCACGCCGACGACTTCATCGCAGACCCGAGTGCACCGGTTGCACATAATGCACCGGTCCCACTTGTAGTCGATCGTCGCGCTGAAGTGCTCGTACGGCTGTGCCAGCTTGGGGCGACGATAGGGATTGGCGTTGATGTTGTGAAGATAGGTGTTGTCCTGGAGATAGCATTCCCCCGACTTGTCGCACGTCGGACAGTCGAGTGCGTGGTCGATGAGGTACATCTGGAGGATGTATTGCCTGGATTGGACCACTTCCGGGGAGTGGGTCAGCACTTCCATTCCCTCGGCAAGCGGCGTCGTGCACGATTCGATCAGCCCACCTCGCTTGCCAAGGACATTGACCGTGCAGATCCGGCACGAGCCCCAGGGACGGAGAAGTGGCTGATAGCAGAGATTCGGGATCTCGATCCCGTTCACCCGCGCGGCTTCGAGAATGTAGGTGCCCTGTGGAACGGTGACGGCCTGACCGTTCAGCGATCCGGTGACCATCTTTTGTTCAGTAGCTGCGATCATCGCCGAGCAGTGCCTCCAACGTGGGTTGCTTGCCAGTCGCACAGGGGAGCGGTGGGGAAGAACCTGCACGAGGGGCGGGTCGAGCCGGGCGTCCAACTCCAGTGCCCGCCATACCTGCGCGACCCGTGCATGAGCGTCAAGAAAGGCTTGGAAGAAAGGCGAGCGCGGCCTTCACATACCGTTGAATCGTAGCACAGCGGGCACCTCATCTCATGATTCCGCGCATGACCCGCGTGGTAGAATCACGCCGGTTTCAGATGAGTCCCACACCGCATACGGGGTCGCATCGAGTGACTTCGCAGACGGCTGAACGAGCGGACGAAAACGCGAACGAACCCGATGCTGGGGAGCTGCCATCATGAGTGCTTACGCCATTGCGGATTTCTCCACCGTGATCGGTCTCGAAGTCCATGCGCAGGTGCTTACGGCGAGCAAGATGTACTGCGGCTGCCCAGCGAACTACGCTGACGCGGAGCCCAACACGCACGTGTGCCCGGTCTGTCTGGGATTGCCGGGAGCGCTGCCGGTCATAAATCGCGCCGCGATCGAGACAGTGATGCGCACGGGCACGGCGCTCCGATGCACCATCCCGGATCGATGCAAGCTGGACCGCAAGAACTACGTCTACCCTGATCTGCCGAAGGGCTATCAAATCTCGCAATACGACCTGCCGCTCTGTATCGATGGCGAGATCGAGTTCACCGTGGAAGGCCAGGTCAGGCGGGCCGGGATCACGCGGGTTCATATCGAGGAAGATACCGGCCGACTGCTTCATGAGGAAAATGCGGGCGAGCACAGCAGCCTGGTTGATCTCAACCGGTCGGGAGTTCCCCTGATGGAGATCGTCGGCGAGCCCGACCTGACATCGCCCGAGGAAGCCCGGGAGTACCTCGTCGCCCTTCGTCGCATCCTGCGTTACATCGACGCCTCGACCGGCAATATGGAAGAGGGCGCGTTTCGCTGCGACGCCAACATTTCCGTGCGCGCCACGGACGGTTCGTTCATCGGCCCGAAGGTCGAAATCAAGAACATGAACTCCTTTCGCGCTGTCGAGCGGGCACTCCGGTACGAGGAGCAGCGTCAGCGCGAGGCGGTTATCGCAGGTCACGATCTGACCCAAGAGACCCGTGGCTGGGTCGACGCGAGGGGCGTCACGGTGTCTCAGCGCACCAAGGAACAGGCACACGATTATCGCTACTTTCCGGAACCCGACCTCCCACGATTGCAGACGACAGAATCCGTCCGCGACGCAATCCGGCAGTCGCTGCCCGAACTGCCATTGGCTCGCCTGAATCGATTCACGACAGAATACGGGCTCCCGTTCCAGGATGCCGTCGTACTCACGCTGGAGCGCCCGATCGCCGACATTTTCGAGGACTCGGTCCGCGAGGTCTCCACCGCGGACGCTTACCGGATGACCGCAAACTGGATCGTCAACGACATCATGGGTCTGGCTCGCTCACGAAACCTGCCGCTCGACGCGCTTCCGGTGTCGGCGGCGCAGATCGCGAACCTCGTCGGATTGGTCGGGACGGGTGCGGTGACGGCGCGTGCCGCGAAAGAGCTTCTTCCACGACTTGAACATGGGGAGATGCCATCCGACGCTGCGAAGCGACTCGATCTGCTGGCCGTTTCGGACGATGTCGACCTCGCTCAGGCAGCGGCCGAGGCAATCCGCCGGCAACCCGCCGCCGTTGCGGATTACCGGGGTGGCAAGAAGGCTGCGATCGGGCGACTGATGGGCGAGACGATGAAGCTCACCGGTGGCCGGGCACGGCCGGATAGCGTGCGGAATTCGTTGATCGCGATTCTGGAAGAAACACCACCGGCGTGACGCAGGCGGAACCGGTCCGCCGTGGAAGAACCGATGTCCCCTTCCGAGGAAGAGGGCAGGGAGTAGAGGTCCACAACATGGTCGTCAGCGCTGACGTACGAGATGTTGCAGGAATGAGCGAGGGAACCGGGGAGGGATCGGACGATCTGTTCACGGTGGCAGTTGAGCAGTTCACGATCGCGGCGGATGTGATCGGGCTGGAAGACGATCTCCGGGGCGTGATGAGTCACTGCCAGCGCGAGCTGACCGTGCACTTCCCGGTCGAGATGGACGATGGCTCGGTCAAGGTCTTCGCTGGCCATCGGGTGCAGCACAACAGTGGCCCGGGGCCGACCAAGGGGGGCATCCGGTTCCATCAGAGTGTCACGCTTTCCGAGGTCAAGGCGTTGGCGATGTGGATGACCTGGAAATGCGCCGTGGTCGGACTGCCGTTCGGCGGCGCGAAGGGCGGCGTGCAAGTCGATCCGAAGCTTCTCTCGCAGGCCGAGCTGCAGAACCTCACGCGACGGTACACCGCCGAGATCCAGCCGTTCATCGGTCCTACCGTCGACATACCGGCTCCCGACGTCAACACAAATCCGCAGGTCATGGCCTGGCTGATGGACACCTACTCGATGAACGTCGGGTACTCGGTGCCAGGGGTGACGACGGGCAAGCCACTGGTACTCGGTGGATCGGCCGGTCGCAGTGAGGCGACGGGCAGGGGATGCGTCTTCGGGATCGAAGAGGCTGCCAGGCACCTCGGGATTCCGCTGGTGGGATCGCGCACCGTGGTTCAGGGGTTCGGCAACGCAGGTTCGGTGGCGGCCAGGCTCATGGCCGAAGACGGTTCGAAGGTGGTCGCCGTCAGTGATTCCCGAGGCGGCACGTACAACCCGGCGGGGCTCGATCTGGACGCGGTGGCGCGCCACAAGGAGCGCACCGGATCGGTGGCGAAGTTCAGCGGGGGAGACACCATCTCCAACAGCGAGTTGCTCGTTCTCGACTGCGAGATCCTGATTCCCGCCGCGATGGAAGGCCAGATCACGGAAGACAACGCTCACGACGTCAAGGCCCGGATCATCGCCGAAGCCGCCAACGGTCCCACATCTCCGGAAGCGGATCGCTTGTTGTACGAGCGCGGGGTTGTCGTCGTGCCGGACATTTTGGCCAACGCCGGTGGGGTCACGGTCTCGTATTTCGAGTGGGTGCAGGCGTTGCAGGCGTTTCCCTGGAGCGAGCAGCAGGTCAACGAACGATTGCGTGAGATCATGCGACGGTCGTTTGCCGAAGTAGCCGGCACTGCCGAGACCTATGGCGTACATCTGCGAACCGCCGCGCTGGTGCGCGCGATCGAGCGGGTCGCCGAGATCAGCCGGTTGCGAGGCATTTATCCATAGTTCACCCGCGCGGGATCGCCCGGAGCACGAATGCCCTTAATCGGGGACGAGGAGGCGCCGCAGCTCGTTTTCCTGCTCGCGATGTGTGATCGCGATGATCTCGTCGCCCGGCAATATCTCCGTTGACGGCTCGGGCACGATCAGGTCGGAGTCGCGCGCGATCGCCGCGATCACGCACGCCACGGGGAGGTCGATCTCCTCAACCGGCTTGTGGGCAACGGGGGAACGCTCGCTGATCGTGGCTTCGATGATGGCCAGATCGGCGTGCCGGAGGCTGAGCAGATGGATGAACGCCCGCTCCGGGAGCGCCTGTTCGATGAGATGGAGGATGTAATTGGTCTGACTGACGGTGACATCGATTCCGAGCAGACGGAAGAGTTGCTCGTTCTTTGGATTGTTGACGCGGGCGATCGTTCGACCGACATGAAACTTTTGCTTCGCCATCTGGCAGACGACCAGGTTGTCTTCGTCCTCACCGGTGACTGCAATTACCACATCCGCACGTGCCGCTCCCGCCGATGCCAACACCGATGCTTCCGCACCATCACCTTCCAGCAGGACCGACCCAAACCGGTTGGAGTAGACATCCACCTTGGCGTGATCGCGCTCGATCAGCAATACCCCGTGACCCTCATTCAGGAGCGTCTTGGTAAGGTAGTATCCAACCTTGCCGCCTCCGACGACGATGACATACACGGTCAGTTGTCCCTCTGGGGGCGTGGCCCGGCCAGGGTGCCGGAGCCTACGACCTGATCGATGATCTGAGCCGAGATGGTCGTGGTTGGGCAGACGGTGGAAAGACCCAGCCGCCGGTATGTGTCCTCACGAACGGGGTCGTAGATGCGAACGACAACATCGGCCACGCCGAAGATCGTCCGCGCGACCTGGCCCGCCATGATGTTGCGGTTATCGCCATTGGTCACGGCGATGAAGGCGTCGGCAGTTTCGATACCGGATGCGCGCAGCACGTCTTCGTCGATGCCGGTGCCGATCACCGTGTCGCCGGAGTATTCCGGCGAGAGCCGTTTGAAGGCGCTTCCGACGGTGTCGATCACGGTGACGGCGTGCCCGCTGTGATCGAGTATCGAGGCGACCCGTGCTCCCACACGCCCGCACCCCATGATCACAACGTTCATTGCCACTCCACGGGCGCGGCTGTCCACCCCGGCAGCGGCTGCCGGATCACGATCACTTCGCAGGGCGCATTGCGCAGGACGTAATCGACCGTCTCACCGGTGGAGCGCTGGCCGAACTTCTTGCGAACCGACGTGCCGAGCATGATCGCGTTCGATCCATGCTCGATCGCCTCGTCCACGATTGCGGCGCCCGCCGACCGGGCCTGGATCAGTTCGGTGGTGATGGCGCCTCGCCGGCCACCGACGCATCGGGTCGCGAAGCGCTCGGCATCCTTCAGCACGCGTTCTCCCCGCTCGATCTCGCCTGGCAACTCGGCATCGATCGGCATCGACTGTGCCACTTCGACGACATAGACGAGCGTAATGTACGTGTTCGCCTTTTGACTGATCTTGTCGACGATATCGAGAAGCCGCCGATCTTCGATCTCGCCGGTGACCGGAACCACGAGCCGGTAGTCGGAGGCGGCGGTTTCTGCTGGATGATGTCTAAAGGCGGCGCGAATGCTTGCCAAGTCATTTTCCTCTGTGCGATGTCGAGAACGAGCCAATCAGTTCAGGGTTCGCTCCTCGGTGCAGCCACGCAGTCTAGCGCATTGGGCCGAAGATCAATACGTTCGCGTGGGAGCGCTCACCCTGTCTTCGCGGACGCATCGCGAGATTCACGCCCCGCCGATTCGAGATAGACGAGCAGTGCACCAAGGTCCGTCGCGGTCACCCCTGCGGTGCGGCGCGCCTGGCCCACAGTTTCGGGCTGTGATGCGTTGAGCTTTTGACGCGCTTCGATCCGCATGCCCTGGACATCGTTGAAATCGAGTGTCGCGGGCACCGGCCTTGATTCGCTCGCCGCTTGCCGCACTGCCGCATTCTCTTCCTTCGCAATGAACGCACCATACTTCGCGGCGATCTCGCTTCTGGAAAGCGCCAGGCCGGTCGGTCGCTGTTCCTTCCAAAGCTGGAGCTCTTCGAGAACTTCCAGGACCGTGGAAAGCGAGACGTCCGGCCGACGCACAAGCTCGATGGCGGCCTGGGAACGACCGGCCGGCTGAATCCCATGGGACCGTAGCGACATCGCGTGCCGTTGGTTGGCGCCGATCCAGGTCCCCTCCAGTGCCGCCAGGGTCCGGTCGATCGATGCTTGCTCATGCTCGACCTCAGCCGCCCGTGCAGTCGGGATGACGCCAAGACCACGCGTTTTGCGGAGCATCCGGTCGTCGGCTGTCTCGCCGCGAAGGAGCAAGCGGTACTCGGCACGCGATGTGAGCATCCGGTACGGCTCATCGAACGGCATCGACACCAGGTCATCGATCATCACGCCGATGAACGAGTCGGATCGTTCCAGGACGAGCCCAGACGTGCCCCGCGTGCGTGCCGCGGCGTTGATGCCGGCGACGATGCCCTGACCCGCTGCCTCTTCGTACCCCGACGTCCCGTTGACTTGTCCCGCGAAGAACAACCCTTCGACGCGGCGGCTCTCCAGTGTCCGGAGAAGCTCATTGGGATCGAGGGCGTCATACTCCACGGCGTACCCAAATCGAGTGATCCGGGCACGTTCCATTCCCGGGATCGTCCGCAACGCTTGCTCCTGGACGTCAGGAGGAAGACTGGTGCTGAATCCCTGAAGATACGCTTCGTGGCTTCTCCAGCCTTCCGGCTCTACAAAGATGGGGTGAGATACCTTGTCCACGAAACGCCCCACCTTGTCCTCGATCGACGGGCAGTACCGGGGCCCGGTACCGGTGATGCCCCCGTTATACATGGGAGAGCGGTGGAGGTTGGCACGGATGACGTCATGCGTCTGCTCTGTGGTGTGGGTCTGGAAGCAAGGTACCTGCAGCCGTCCTCCTATCGTGGCCGCACCAGAAAAGATGCCCTCACGCGCGACGGGAAGCATCCAGGGAGAAATCCGGCCCAGCATCCCATCACTGCTTAGCCAAAGCTCCTGGTCATCTCCCGGTTGTTGCTCCATGGCATCGACCGCGATCGATCGAGCGTCCACACGCGGGGGGGTGCCGGTCTTGAACCGCCGTACGCGAAACCCGGCGGAATCAATCGACCGCGCGAGGTGACCATCGGCGGCGTCGCCCGCCCGTCCGCCGTCCGAACGTGCCTGACCAGCAATCATGGTTGCCCGGAGGAAGGTACCGGCCGTAATGACGACTGCGCCGGCCGTGATGGTCCCGATCGCCCGGGTTTGCACGCCGGTCACCCGCGGCGGAGTCGCCGCCTCATCCGTGAGGAGCGACAGCGCTTCATCCTGAACGATCGAGAGGTTCTCCTGGTTTTCGAGGCGCTCCTTCATCGCCATGGCGTAGAGCGCCTTGTCACACTGGATCCGGATCGCCCGAACGGCCGGCCCCTTCGACGTGTTGAGCTGACGCACCTGCATCGCCGTGCTGTCGGCAATGATTGCCATCGCGCCGCCCAGCGCGTCGACCTCGGAGACGATCTGCGACTTGCCGGGTCCCCCGATCGATGGGTTGCAGGGCATGTAGCCGATACGGTCCAGATTGTTGGCCACTATCAGCGTCCGACAGCCGGATCGAGCCGCGGCCAGCGCGGCTTCACAGCCTGCATGCCCGCCGCCGACGACGATGACCTCGAACGCGCGATTGGCCGGAACTGGTGTGGTAGAGGATGAGGTGAGCATAGGAGGCCGGAATCCGTAGCAAATGACGTGCGAAGAAAGCGAGGTAGCTGCCGAAGCATCATCGATACAGTAACGCACCGGTGGTCGGGCGTGTTGTCTGGCTCCAGTGTATAGTCAGCGCTCAAAGCGATGAGATGGCATCCCGTTCGCCACGATGAGCGTCGGGACTGCTGGAAGCTGGAGGAACGAATGCAAAATCGAACGCCTGGATATGGTGCCGTGCTGGGAATCGCGGGGGCCGCTGCGGGAGCGGTAGGCACATTGGTGGCGGTCCTGATGGACCGGGAGGCGGAAGACAAGTCCCGCACCCAACTTCAACGACAGTCCCGAGAGGCGAAAGCCACAGCTGTACAAAGCCAGGTGATGGCGAGGCTGCTGCGGAAAAAGGACCAGGAGCCGGTGACATCCCCGATGGATTCGCCGCGACAACGAGCGACCGAGATCGGCTCGCAGGTCGCCAGTCTTGCCACGTCCGGGCTGGACGCGGCGAGAGCCAGAATCGAATCGGAAGGCATACAGGGCGCGTCGCGACAGCTAGCGACCACGCTGAAGGACCGTTCGAGAGAGGGAGCGATGCGAGCGGGCAGCGCCGGGAGTGACATCGCCGCGCGCGCCTCCGATCGTGTGACGGAAGCGCGCAGCCAGCTTCCGGTCCTGGCCGATGCGGCAGGCAAAGCCGCTCTGGAAGCCCGCCAACGTGGAGCTCAGGTGGGAACTCAGGCACGGGAGCGCCTGCCCGAGTTGCGCGAGCAGGTCGGTAGCCGCGTGGGGCCGATGGTCACGGACCTCCAGAAGCAGGCCAAACCATTCATTGGCGAGGCGACCGCTGCCGCCGCTTCCATGCTCGGGACCGTCGAGTCCAAAGCGCAGGAAGCGCGAGCATGGGCGGAAAACGATGCCCTGCCCGAGGTTCGAGCGGCCGTCGGCGGCGTCTCGACCAGGGCGCTGGAAAAGGCGAAGGGGGCCGAAGGCAAGATTGCGAGCGTCTCCGCGGGGGCGACGGGCAAGCTGTCGGCCGTCGAGGATCGGTCGCGCGGCGCGGCAACTGCTGTTGCTCAGGGAACGAAGGACACCGGGGCTACCGCCTTCTGGGCGACCGTCGCGGGAGGACTTGTGTTCTACGCGTTCCTGTCCGATGAGCAGCGCGACCGGGTCAAGGCCGCCGCACTCCGGATCTCTGCGGAAGCCAAGGAAATCTACCGCGACATTCAGGGCCAGGACGAGGAGTTCGTCTGAGCACCCTCCTGCCGTTTCGCTGCGCAATGTGAGCCGGGCGGCCATAGCCGCCCGGCTCTCCCGCTTCGCGTTCAGGACGGCTTTACACGACAGTCTTCGCTCGTGCTCCGTGGCAGAACTTGTACTTCTTGCCGCTCCCGCAGGGACACAGCTCGTTGGGGCGAACCTTGTTGACCCGACGCTGAGCGGATGCCGCGGGCGCGTCGGGAGCGTTTGTGGCCATCTCGCTTGCGGTGACCCGAGTCTGGACGGGCTGCTGCGCGATCACTGGTTGCACCCTGAAGATGGCGCGCACGACATCGTGCTGAATGCTAGACAACAGCTTGTTGAACATCTGATAGCCTTCGGTCTTGTACACGACCAGCGGGTCTCGCTGCCCGTAGGCCTGAAGACCTACGCCTTGACGCAGATCATCCATCGCCGTCAGATGATCGACCCATAGCTTGTCGATAACCATCAGCAAGACGTGCCGTTCCACCTTCGGCAGGGTCTCGGGAGTGAACCGCGCCTCAACCTCGGCGTATCCGACGGTGGCATCTTCGAACAGACGATCGATCAGTTCCTCGTG
>CADCWJ010000240.1 GCA_902806365.1 uncultured Thermomicrobiales bacterium | reverse complement strand
TTTCCATGCTACCGGCGCTGCCACACGGCGCCGGTGCTGGAGAGCTCGAACTGCTCGTACCGGGCGAACCTCGATGGCAAGTGGTCCGGTCGAGGAGACCTATATCCCCTCGCCGGGTATTGGCGGAAGCTAGCCGGGACCCCGCTCCGGATCGAGCTGGCGCCGCCGCCAGGGAATCAGCACGTCCTCCACCACGACCTGGATGACCGCCGCGGCCGGGACGGCGATCAGCGCGCCGATCCAACCGAGCAGCAGGCCGCCCGCGATCACGGCGATGAACGCGGTCAGCGGATGGATATCGACCTGGCTCCCCTCGATGAGGGGGGAAAGGCCATACCCCTTGATGTTCTCGATCACGACGTGGGCGATGACAGCGATCACGACCGCTCTCCAGCCCAGGGGAAGGGCGGCGAGCACGATCGCCGCGCGGCCGATCCAGGGGCCGATCCTCGGCAGTGCTTCCATCGTGCCGGCGAAGATCGCGGCGAGCACCGCGTAGGGAGAGCCGAGCAGCGCGAGGGATGCGTAGGTCCATGCCCCGATAATTACCATGATGATCACCTTGGCCCGCAGATACGCCCCGAGGCGCTCGCCGATCTCGGCCAGCACCGCCTCGGTTGTCGCTCGGTGACCCGGCTGGATCAACGAGAGGATGGTGTTCCGCATCTGGCGCCAGGTCAGCAGCAGCAGGAACGCGAGCGTCAGGATGCTGGTGATCGCGAACACGGACGTCGCCACCACTCCCGGGAGCGCGAGCAGCGTGTTCGTTGCGCTTGCGCCGGCATTCTCGGCGATCGCGAGAAGGCGGGCATCGAGGTCGCCAAGAATCGGGTAGTCAGCCTGTAGCGCAAGTAGTCGGGCCCGCAGTTGCTGAGCCTGAACGATCTGCTCCGGCAGGTCCTCGGCGACCGCTCCAGCCTGGCCGAGCAGGCGCGGCAACGCATACCAGCCGATCGCGGCCAGCACCGCGCCAACCAGGAGGTAGACGACTAGGATGGCGGGAGCCCGGCCAAGTCCGATTCGCTCCAGCCGCCGGACCGGACCAGCGATGCCACAGGCGACAAGAACTGACAGGAAAAGGAGGATGATCAGGAATTGGAGGCGGGCCAGGAGGTAGACGCCGCCAAGGGTGAGCAGGGTCAACACCAGCGCACCGTAGATGCTGGGCAGGGAGGAGAACCGATCAGCCTGGCTCAGCGGGAATGAGGGCAGCGACGCCGTGGCCCCGTGGCCGTCACCCGTCCGCTGGCGACTTGTGTCGGGCTCTCCATGCCGCACAGCCTCCTCCACCGCACCAACCTGTGCCCCGGTCTCGTTCCGCACCCGCCGCACCTCGCTCACCATCTGCTCCCGGTCACTCGATGCACCCGCCTGGTGACGCCTTCCCCGTTCGGACCATTGTGGTCTGCGCTGGTGCGTGAGGCAAACACTGTTGCTCGTCGCATGGCAACGTCACCACGGCAGCGAGACCGTGACGGATCAA
This sequence comes from uncultured Thermomicrobiales bacterium, assembly GCA_902806365.1. Lineage (GTDB taxonomy): Bacteria > Chloroflexota > Chloroflexia > Thermomicrobiales > UBA6265 > CADCWJ01. The sequence continues at coordinate 119 of CADCWJ010000240.1, read as the reverse complement.
GGGATGCCAATCACACCTCCCAGCGTTTTGGCGTGTGGCTCCTGCCTGGCCTCCGGCGAGATCGATACCCACCGTGGTTGCATGACGGCCTGGTCCCGCGACGGGGACCTCGCGGGCAT
>CADCWJ010000239.1 GCA_902806365.1 uncultured Thermomicrobiales bacterium | reverse complement strand
CCGGCGAAAGGATGCGGGAACATGGAATCGCTGCTCATCAACATCATCGTCGGCTTCTGGCTCGTTGCCTTCGGAGCGATGGCGATCTTCCCCTTCATCATCGAGAGCGGCACCGCAACCAGGTCGATCCGTCGCCAGTCGCAACCGCAAGCCCAGCGGCCGATGGACGATCAGGTCCTGAGCATCCAGCCGGTGGCGATGGTCGATCGCGGGCGCGGGCCGATCGGCGAGCCAGGGGCGGCGCCGGAGCCGACCCACCGCCAAGCGGCCTGACCGGCTCGGGCACGAGCGGGCGACAGTACACGGTACGAGGAAGGAAGGGCGACGTGAGATGCGTCGCCCTTCCTGTATCCTTTTGGGGACCGGGCGAAAGGCGACGAATGCGCGAAAGGACGAGTCTCATGTGCGGACGATACGCCTTCTATGAACACCAGGAGCTCAGCGAACGGCTCACGAACGTCGCGATCGACGCGGATTTCCTCCAGCGCTTCCGCCCGACCTGGAACGCGGCGCCGAGCCAGCGGTTGCCGGTGATCGTCGAGGACAAGGACGCGGGCACGCCGGCATTGCGGACAATGACCTGGGGCCTGATCCCAAAGTGGACCAAACCGGGCGAGAAGCCGAAGGTCACGCCGATCAACGCGCGGGCGGAGACCCTGACCGAGAAGCCGATGTTCCGCTCACTCATCACGTCCCGCCGCTGTGTCGTGCCGGCAAACGGGTTCTACGAGTGGCAGCGGCACGAGCGCGGCAAGCAGCCGTTCTTCATCACGCGGGATGATGGCCAACTCATGCTGTTCGCCGGGCTCTATGACGAGGCCCGGTCAGCGGAAGGCGACCCCCTGGAGTCGTACGCGATCATCACGACCGCGGCCAACGGCCGGATGTCGGCCCTCCACGACCGGATGCCGGTGATCCTCGACCCGGATGACGTCGAAGAATGGCTCGATCCGGACCAGACCGAGACCGGACCGCTGGAGCGCCTGCTGCGGCCCGCCGATGATGGCGATATCGCCCTCCGTCCGGTATCGCAGGAAGTCAACAGCGTTCGCCACAACGGCCCCGAGTTGATCGAGCCTCTCGATGACGAGGACGAGGCGTCCGAAGGGTAGTTCCGCAGCCTGGCGGAGGCCTCTGATTCGACTTTCTCGTCAGAATCGCTAGAATGTGCGCCACGGTACAGATGCATAGGCGAGTTTCCCGCGATGGCGCAGGTCCATCGTCCCGCCATGCGTTCCCGGCACGTTCGCACGGGTCTGTACCGAACAGGGAGGCAAGGGACACAGGTCGGTGTCCGGATGCCGGGGATCGCCCGAGCGTACGCATCCGGTTCGAGCACGACATGAGGAAAGGGAGAACGGACCATGGCGACCGAGGCATATTGCGTCAAATGCCGGGAGAAGCGCGAGATGAAGGACGAGAAGGAGGTCACGATGAAGAATGGCCGGCCCGCGCTCGAAGGCGTTTGCCCGGTCTGCGGGACCAAGCTGTTCCGGCTCCAGAGCACCAAGAAGGCCGCCGCGTCGTCCTGAGTGGCCAACCCACTGTTTGCACCAACCCCGACCCGCGCCGCGAGTGGCCGTGGTCGGGGTTGTCTGCGCCTGACGACGAGGTGGGCAGGGCATCTCCGCAACGTTCTCACGCTGACACGGGAGCCGAAGTCAGTATCTGACTGGCAGCCGCGACAAGAGATACCGTGTCGCTCTCCACTCGCTGACCGGGGGTGGCGCGGATGAATGCCGCACCGCCACCAAGCCATGTTCCATTTCTCCAAAGGGGAGCACCATGATGATCAAGCGACAGATCGTCGTGTTCGATGCTGCCGACCTCGCCGCCGAGAGCGCCTTCTGGGCAGGCCTGTTGGGCGGCACGGTCGACGCCGAAGACGATTGGCACAGCGTCTCGGTCGATGGCGAGTGGCGGCTGGGCTTCCAGCTCGCGCCGAACCATGTTCCCCCCGATTGGCCCGACGGGATGCCACAGCAGCAGATGCATCTCGACTTGTGGGTCGACGACCTCAACACCGCCCATGAGGAGGCAATCGCGCTTGGCGCGCGTTTGCTGAAACCGGCCGACGACCTCAAGGCGGCTGAGGGCTTCCAGGTCTACGCGGATCCCGCGGGCCATCCGTTTTGCCTTTGTTGGGGTTGACCCACGCCCGGTTCCGAAAACTTTTCCTGCTGGTTGGCGGCACGTCGCCTGTT
>CADCWJ010000238.1 GCA_902806365.1 uncultured Thermomicrobiales bacterium | reverse complement strand
GATGCGGTTGATGGACGCCGGAGCGCTGATCGGGGCGTTCTGCGCGGCGGACAACCCCGACCTGGCCTTCATCGACCAGACGATCCCGCATCACGAGATGGCGATCGTCGCTTCGGAGAGTGCGCTCGAACGGGCGGTTCATCCGGAGATCGCCAACATCGCCAAGGAGGTGATCGACACCCAGCAGGCGGAGATCGACGAGCTGGAGCTGATTCGCGCCGAGCTCGCCGGCGGGGCGATCCCTGAGGCCACCCCCGCAGGTTGACACCTGCTTGTGGGACCTGCGCAGGAGCGCCCCGCCGGGCCATTCGGCCCGGCGGGGCGCTCCTGTTTCTAACACAGGTCGCGATCACGTCGGTCGATGCCCAGGCGGGGTGAGGCGGTAAGTCGTGAGGGTGTCCTCGTTGGCAAACCCGAGGCGGGAGTACAGCTCCCCGGCCCGTTCCGACTCCCAGCCGATCTTCAACGTTGTGGCGCCTGCCCTGGCCAGGCGGTCCAGACCGGCGCTGATCATCGCGTACCCGATCCCGCGGCCGGCGTGCTCGTCCTCGACCCGGACCGGCTCAACCAGCCCGACGCCGGTGACCGGATCGTGCCAGAACAGCGAGTACCCGACGACGGACCCGTCGGATGCCAGCACCGCCAGATCAAGCCGGGGGTCGTAGAGCGTGGTCTGCCGCAGCCGGGCTTCAACGTCGGGACCGTTGCGGGCGACCATGGGATGCCTCGGTGCCGCGTCAACGCCGCGGACCGCACGGTCCACGAGCTGGTAGCCGGTTGGCAATGCCGCCACGGCCGGCCGATCGGTCGCCGCCTGCCAGCCGGACCACGACTCACCGGCCACCACGAAACCCCGCCCTTCGAACCAGGCGCCGAGCTCGGCGTCGTCGGCCTGCACGAGCGAATCGATCACCGGCGATCCTTCCCGGCGTTCCAGGTTTGCCCACGCGGGCCCGGCCAGGTCGTCCAGCGTCAATGTCAACCCCCGCATCCGAATGAGGTCCAGCCACCAGGCGTGCGGCCACTCAGTCAGCACTGCCGCGGCGATCGGCTTGTCCGCGTCGTCGAACCACACTGGTGAGGAGACTTCGTCACTGGCCCGGGGACGCCGCCACCACCACTGCAGATCGGCCGCCTCCCAAACGCCGGCCCGAGGCTCTTCAACCCGGATTCGTTGGAGCAGCTCGGTGAGAGCGGTCAACCGCTCCAGCCCGGTCAGCAGCTCCTGACGCATGGGTCCCTCCTGAGCCGTTGCGCTATGCTCGATGGCGTGTGGATTTCAAGGCGACCCTTGATGCCGGGTGCCGACGTTGAGATCAGCGACGGAGCCAGGATAGTACGCGAGAGAAAGCTCGGACATCGAGCCTTCAGAGAGATGGTGGCAGTCATCGGCTTCCCGTTCGTCGGGGGTGCGAGATCGGACCGGCCAGGAGACGTCGTGCAGCGCCGGGATTGGCCCGCCCGATCCCTGGTCACGGGCGCAGGTCGAGGCGGCGCAGGAGTTGGGCGTTGAGTGCGACCACGATCGTGGAAAGGCTCATCAGCACCGCCCCGACGGCCGGCGCCAGGACGAACCCGAGCGGGGCGAGCACGCCGGCCGCGAGCGGGATCGCGATCAGGTTGTAACCGGCGGCCCAGCCCAGGTTCTGCACCATCTTCTGGTAGCTCGCCCGGGAGAGACGAATCACTCCGACGACTGACCGCGGATCGCTGCTGGCCAGGATCACCCCGGCCGATTCGATCGCCACGTCCGTCCCCGCGCCGATCGCGATCCCGACATCGGCCCTGGCCAGGGCCGGGGCGTCGTTGACGCCGTCGCCGATCATCGCGACCTTCTCGCCGCGCGCCTGCAATTCCGCGACCTTGCCGTCCTTGTCCTCGGGCAGGACTTCGGCGAAGACCTCGTCGATCCCGAGATCGCGCGCGACCGCCTCCGCGACCTGCCGCGCGTCCCCAGTGATCATCACGACCCGCACGTTGGCCCGGTGCAGGGCATCGACCGCCTCGCGCGATTCGGGGCGGATGTCGTCCTCCAGGGCGAGCGCACCGATCGGCTGGCCGTCAGCGATGACGTGGAGCACGGCGGCGCCGCGCTGCGCCCACGGGCCGGTCTGCTCGGTCAGGGCGTCCGGGACGCTGATGCCTCGCTCGCGCAGCAGGACTGGCCCACCGACGGCGACGGCGCGGCCCTCGACCGTGGCTTCGACCCCGCGCCCGGATGTGGCCCGGAACGCCGACGCCCCGGGAATGGCCAGGTGCCGTGCTTCGGCGGCTCCAACGATGGCACGCGCCAATGGATGCTCGCTGTCGGCCTCGACCGCCGCGGCCAGGCGCAGCAGGCCATCCTCGTCACCGTCGATCGCGGCGATCCCGGTCACCGCGTGCTCGCCCCGGGTCAGCGTCCCGGTCTTGTCGAAAAGCACCGTGTCGACGAGGCGCATCCGCTCCAGGGCGAGGCGATCCTTGACCAGGATGCCCTGCCGCGCCGAGAGCGACGTGGAAAGCGCGATCACGAGCGGGATCGCGAGCCCGAGCGCGTGGGGGCAGGAGATGACGAGCACCGTCACCGTGCGCGTTACGGCGGTATCGACCTCGCCGAGCAGCGACCAGACAGTGAACGTGACGATCCCGGCGCCGACCGCGATGTAGAAAAGCGCCGCCGCGAAGCGATCGGCAAGCGCCTGGGCACGGGATCGCGATTGCTGCGCCTGCTCGACGAGCCGCTGGATCCCGGCGAGTGCTGTTGCCTCTCCGACGGCGTCGACCCGGACCCGAACCGCCGAGCCGGAGGCGACCGTCCCGGCGACCAGGCGGTCACCGACTGCCTTGTCGACTGGTCGGGACTCGCCGGTGATCATCGATTCATCGAACTCGGCTTCACCGTCGACGATCTCGCCGTCGGCTGGAACGCGGGCGCCGGGGCGGACCAGCACGACATCACCAGTGCGCAGCGCGGAAAGTGGAACGGTCTCGACACCATTCCCCGTCACCCGTTCGGCCTCGTCCGGGAGCAGGGCAGCCAGCGCCGAGAGCGCGCCCTGGGCCTGGCCGAGCGCTCGCATCTCCAGCCAGTGGCCGAGCAGCATGATCACGACCAGCAGCGCCAGCTCCCACCAGAACTCGAGATCGAAGAGGCCAAGGGTGGTAGCGGCGCTGGCCACGAACGCGACCGTGATCGCGAGCGAGATCAGGAGCATCATGCCCGGCTTGCGGGTCTGGATCTCCGACAGGCCGCCGGTCAGGAAAACCCAGCCGCCGTACAGGAAGATCGCCGTGCCCAGCACCGGCGGGATCAGGTCACTGCCCGGGAAGGTGGGCATCGTGAAACGCAGCCACTCCTGCACCATCTCGCTGTAGAGGACGACCGGGATCGCGAGCATGAGGTTGAACCAGAAGCGCTGGCGAAAGACATCGGCATGTCCTCCGTGCCCGGCGTGCCCGCCGCCGTGGGCGTCATGCCCCTCGTGAGCTTTGTGGCTGTGGCTGTGGTTGTGATCGTGGCCGGTCAACGCTTCATGATCGATATCATGCGGGTCGTGGAGGTCGCCGCGGTGCGTGGCCGCCGAGGAGTGTGGTCCGGAAGCGTGATGCGGATGATGCTCTGACTCTTGCTGGTGGTCTGGGACCTCCGTTGGCTTGGAAGCGATGGAGGGTGTGGAGTCACTGGTGTGGTGTTTCATCGCTGATGCCTCGTACTTCAATTCCCGGATGGTCACTGCGTCCGCAGTGACCATCCGGGAATGCGCGACGGTGGTTCCCGCCGCTGACGTGCTCACCTAGTTGCACTTGCACATGGCCGACGCCTTTCTCCTGCAACGAGGATTGTCATGGCTCATGATACCCCCAGCGGGTATGTTCGTCTAGCCCCGGCAGGCCTAGTTGAGGTAGGCGTAGGCAGCCCAGCCGACGGTGCCGTTGTAGCTGACCTTGCGGAACTGCCCCGAGCCACCGTCCAGCAACCGCACCCGGGCACCCGAGGGCATCACCAGCAGCACCTTCGCACTGAAGCTTGGCTCGGCCCGAAGCCGCAGCGCGGTCGTGGTGGTGGCGTAGTTGGGATCGTACGGGCCATCCCCAGGAACGT
>CADCWJ010000237.1 GCA_902806365.1 uncultured Thermomicrobiales bacterium | reverse complement strand
CGGGAACACGCCCTGGCCGGTCAGCGCCGGGCGGAAGCGGCCTTGCCATGTGGGGTGGGCCGTCTCGCGAAGCTTGAGGAGGAGGTCCAGCTTCTCGACGAAGAGGTTGTCGTAGTCCTCGGCCCGCAAGCCAAACAGTGGGTAGGCTTCGGCGAACGACCCCCGGCCGACGACAAGCTCGGCGCGGCCTTTGGCGATCAAGTCGAGGGTCGCGAACTCCTGGAACACCCGGACGGGGTCGGCGGCGCTCAGCACCGTCACCGCGCTGGTCAGGCGGATCGTCTTCGTGCGCGCAGCAGCCGCCGCCAGGATGACGACCGGCGCGGAATCCAGGAACTCGGCACGGTGATGCTCGCCGATGCCGAACACGTCAATCCCGACGCGGTCGGCGACTTCGATCTCTTCGAGGAGATCGGCCATGCGACCGGTCGCCGAAGGGGGTTTGCCCGTCGCCGGGTGTGGGAGAACTGCCGCGAAACTGTCGACGCCGATTTCCATGAGTTTCTCGTTAACTACTCAGGGATGGGGACAACGGGACATCACCGACTCACGGTGATCAGTGATGTCCCGTTTCCCTTCCCCGACTGGCCGGGCGTCACGGCCATGTGTGGGACGACGCCTCTTTTGTGCAGTGGCCGGTAACGCGGCGTGGGCCTTCCTCAGCCTTTCCGCTTCGCTTCAACGACAAACGCCTTCAGCTCAGCCAGCTTCCCGTCACGGAGGCGCCAGACGTCGCAGTAGGCGTAATTGACACTTTGCCCGTCCTTGCCCCTCAGGCTGATCTCGCCGATGGCCGTGACGAACTCGCCCTCGGCGATCAGCCGGTCGATGGTCACCTTCGGCGGCTCGACGTACGTCTCGGACATGTACCGTTGGACGGCCTCCTTCCCCTTGAGCGTCTGCTCGCCGACGAACTCCCATACCACGCCGTCGGTGCAGCAGGCGAGGAACCTCTCGTTGTTGCCCTTCAAGACCTCCGCGTTCGCCCGCGTGAGTATCGCCTTGTTCGCGTCCGACATCTGAGGCCCCTTTCGTTCTACGGCGGACCAGCCGGGATCCGGGCGATGACTTTGATCTCAAAGTCAAACCCCGCGAGCCAGTTGACGCCGATCGCCGTCCAGTTCGGGTAAGGCGGATGAGGGAAGACCTCGCCCTTAACGGCCATGATCGTGCCGAACTGTTTCTCGGGGTCGGTATGGAAGGTCGTCACGTCCACGATGTCGTCGAGCCCACAACCGCCCGCTCGTAGCGTCGCCTCAAGATTGGCGAACGCCAGGCGGACCTGAGCCTCAAAGTCCGGCTCGGGCGAGCCATCGCTGCGGCTGCCGACCTGGCCGGACACGAACAGGAGATCACCTGATCGGATCGCTGCGGAAAAGGTCTGTGACGTGTAGAGGTCATGCCGACCGGCGGGGAAAACGGCGTCACGCTTAGCCATGTGGAATTCTCCTGTCGGTGTTGAGAACTTGAAGAGGGTGGTCCGTGCATGACCGGGCGCAGTCACAGCGCGCTCTTCGCCGGGCGGACGATGATCTCGCTGACGTCGACATCGTCCGGCTGGGCAATGGCATAAGCGACGGCGCGGGCGATGGCCTCGGCCGGGATGAGGCCGCTCTTGCGGAACTGGTCAACCATCTTCGCCGCCTCGCTGTCCTTGGTGCTGTCGCCGAGTTCGGATTCGGTGGCGCCCGGCGAGATGATCGTCACGCGTACGTCGGCGTGCTCCTGCCGCAGACCCTCGCTGATCGCGTTGACCATGTACTTCGAGCCGCTGTAGACCGCGGTCATCGGCCAGACGTTGTGGCCGGCGGTCGACGAGACGTTCAGCACGTGGCCAAAGCCCTGTTCCTTGAAGATGGGAAGGGTCGCGGCGATGCCGTGGAGGACGCCGCGGACGTTGACATCGATCGTCCGGTTCCACTCGTCCACGCGCAGCGCGTCGAGCCGCGAAAGAGGCATGACGCCCGCGTTGTTGACGATGGCGTCAATCCGCCCGTGCTCGCGCTTCGCTGCGCTGGCGAAAGCGCGAACACTCTCGATGTCGGTGACGTCGAGGACGTGCGCGCTCGCTTTATGGCCGGCGTCGACGAGCTCTTTCACAATCGCGTCGAGGCGCTCCTTGCGTCGAGCACCAAGGACGACTGTGGCACCGAGGCTGGCAAGGTGGCGGGCTGTTGCTTCGCCGATGCCGCTGCTGGCACCGGTGATCAGGACGACCTTGCTTTCGACGCTTTGCTTCATGGTATGGGCTCTCCTGCTCAAGGTGCTTCTTTCCCGCCGCCGAATGGACTGCCTATCACCGGCTGGGCCGGCACCGAGCTCGCCCGACCGAGAGAAATCGTGCCGCCGACCCCGTTCAGCGCATATAACCCACGGTGACGGTCGTTCAAAACCGCGCGCCGCTCATTGCCTGCGTGAATGCGAGCGGGTTCCAGTATTCGCGGTAGTTGACGATCAGTCCGTCCTTGAAGGTGACGAACGTGGCGTAGCTCATCTCATAAGCATTGCCGTTCGTCAGAACCTCGCCGGAGGCGCTCCATTCCGCGATGGCGACGTTCGGGTCGTCCGTCG
>CADCWJ010000236.1 GCA_902806365.1 uncultured Thermomicrobiales bacterium | reverse complement strand
TTGCGGTGGGGCCGGCTTCAATGGCACGTCAAGTGCCGCCGCACGGTTACCAGCTGTCCTTCCACCCACGATACTATCCGCATGGATAGCGCCACCGATTCACTGGGGGAAAGAGACGGCCTGTCCACCGGACACTGGGATCGCGTCGTGGGGACAGCGGGGATTATACGCGATGGGTGCCGCGCGCGGCGCCATCCGGCGCCACGCCAGCGACGGGCCGTCCCGCTCCGGTCGCCCCGCCAGCGGGGCGGCTCGTCGTGGATGCGGGCCGCGCACCGGCAGGAGCAGTGTAAGTCGCGGGCGCGGCCGCTCGGTCAGTTGCTCGTGCGGTTGCCCGTGCCGGAATACCCTCGGTGCCCCGAACCATCAGCACGTACATCGTCGACAGGATCGGCAGATGCCCGATCAGCTCCTGCGGCGGCAGGAACGCGATCCCGAGGTTGAACGGAATCCACAGGGCCAGGATCGTGACTCGTGGGAGGTAGCCCGAGAGCAGCGCGAACCCGGCGGTCGCCTCGACGATTCCGGCGGCGTAGATGAAGCGGCGGTCGGTGAACCACTCGACCCCGAGCTCCTGCATGAAGTTGAACCGCGGATACTCACGCAGGAAGGCCTCCCCCAGCTCGACCGCGAGCAACTTCTCGGTAAAGCCCAGCACCAGCACCGAGACCCCGGCCGAGATCCGCAGGATCGTCAGCGCGTGCGGGCGCAGCCGGTCCGTCAGGGCGCTCCGGTCCTCCTCGTGGCCATCCTCGTAGCGGACGACCCCGCGCCCGGTGGCGACCAGGTAGAGCGCGATCCCGACGAACAGGAACTGCTCCATCGCCTCGTACCAGGTCGTGATCGTAAAGCTCAGGATGAAGAGCCCGATGATGATCAGCGCGCCCCAGCGCGTGAGCACCCCGGTGATGAACGAGAAGGCGGCGACGGTCGCGACTGCCGCGATGAGGACACCCAGCGCGTTCTCGGGCAGGTGGATGTTCGGCGCAAACAGGTCGAGGCGGCTGGCGGCGAAGATGATCGCGATCGCGGTCTGGACCCCGAGGATCGCCGGGGCCGCCAGCTCCATTCGCTGGAAGAAGGGAGGGCGCGGCCAGAGCGGGTCGTCGACCAGGCGCTGGAGTCCGCCAAGCAGGGCGACCGCGCCGGCGCCAGAGAGCAGGGCCAGCAGCACCGGCCACGAGAAGAGATCGCCCCAGACGGGCGCCGAGTACGGCCCCTCCGGCGTGAACCAGCGCTCGTGAGCGGCCACCGCCATGGGCACGAGGGAAAGCGCCAGCGCGAGCACCACGCCGATCGGCAACGCGGCGCGACGACGATTCCGGTCGGGCAACGAGGACGGTCGGGAGGGAAGAACGAGGCGGACCATCGGGGAAAGCTCCTGAATGCGGCCGGGACACCGCATGATTCCTCCCAATGATACCGCCCGGCTCCCGCCACCAGCGGCGTCTCCGGGGCCGGTCGGGCATCCGATAACGACGCGTCGACCGCCCCGCTCGCTCGCCGCCGCTCCGCCCAGCGCGCGGCGCGACACCTTCGTCATCGTGAGCGTATCGATCGTCATGCTGAGCGAAAGCCTGCCTTGGCAGCTGCGTCGGTAAACGACATCGGAGCGCAGTCGAAAGGGTCGAAGCATTTCGGCAGCCGCGTCGGGCGCACTCAGCCGGCAAGAAACCGGTTCTTGCCAAGACACGCCTTCCCCTTCCGTCTTGCTGAGCGAAGTCGAAGCATCCGGGCGCAGTCAGCCGGCATGGCGCCAGTCCTCGCTGACAAGACGCGGGTGCGGCGACGCAGCTGCTGAGATCCTTCGACTACGCTCAGGATGACGGAAGGGAAAGGCTCAGGACGGCGGACGGGGAGGCTCGCGATGGCGTAATGGGTGTCGGTTCCTCCTCGAAAACGGAAGCGGCGTCCATCTGCTGTCGCCGAAGCCTCAGGGGTAGCCGGGAATCACGAGATGCGGCATCATCATCGCGACCCTCTCGATATCGTGATCGATGTGGCGCCGGGTCGTGACCCGGCAGGAGTGCTCCCTGGGGAGCGAGACCCGGATCAGCGTGCGCAGCCCGGGCGATTGATGCGGGCGATGTGGTGACCGGGGAGATGGCGAACGCTCCTCAGCTGGCGACTCCGGTCGCACACCCCGGCTAGGGCGGACCCGCGTGGGAACCGCGATGTGATTCCTTGGATTCATTAAAGGAGAGATGCGTCATGCGGGCGATGTTCCTGAAGCCGGCGGACCGAGCCAGGATGCTGATCTGGACGGCCCTGCTGATCGTGGGGCTGGCAGTCGCCGGGCTCGGCGGGGGTGCATTTGGCGCGGCCGGCGCGGACACGGGAACTCCGGAGGGAACTCCGGCCAGTGGTGCCGTGGTGCGGGAGGTGCTCTCGAGCGGCCTTCCAGCGGCTGCGCCGGGCGATGTCCTGGAGCTGGTGCGGTACACGATCCCGGCCGGAACGCAACTCCCGGCGCACACGCACCCTGGCATGCAGGTGGCCAGGATCGAATCCGGCACGCTCCACTACACGGTGCTGGCCGGCGAGGTGCCGGTGACGCGAGCAGCGGGGAGTGATCCCGGGCTGCCAACCGCGGTGACGGCGGGCGGCGGCGAGGTCGCGATCGGGCCGGGCGACGCCTTCGTCGAGGCGGCCGGGGTAGCCCATTACGGGCGAAACGCGGGGCCGGAGCCGGTCGTGATCCTGGTCGCGTCGCTCTTCACGAGCGGCCCAGCGCCGGCGACGCTGCTCGACGCAACGCCCGCCGCGACTCCCGAGTGAGACGCGCGGGCAGGTGATCGCTCGGCCGTGAAGCCCTTGCCTGAGACCCCGATCGCTTCGTATGATGACGGCATCTTCAATAATGCGTAGCCGCACGTGGGGACACTCGCCACTGGCCGCCAACCTGCATCCTGGCGGTCAATGGTGGCGATGCATCCTCGCCTGCGGGCAGCGACCTGGGGGCCTTCGGGATGCAATCATCGCAACATGGCCGGATCGCGAGCTTCATCTGGAACATCGCCGACGATGTCCTGCGCGATGTCTTCGTCCGCGGCAAATATCGCGATGTGATCCTGCCGATGACGGTGATCCGTCGCCTCGATGCCCTGCTCGAGCCGACCAAGGATGCGGTGCTGGAGCGGCAGCGATGGGCGGAGGACAACAACGTCCCCAGGCCCGAACCAATCCTCATGCGCGTGGCGGGGCAGAATTTCTACAACACCTCGCCGTTCACGCTGCGCAGCCTGCTGAATCACCCGAACCAGCTCAAGCCGAACATGATCGCCTACCTCGATGGCTTCTCGCCGAACGTCGTGGAGATCCTGACGCGCTTCAAGTTCCGCAACCAGCTCGATGACCTCGACGCCAGCGGGCAACTCGGGCCGCTGATCGAGCGCTTCGTCGATCCCCGGATCAACCTCAGCCCGCAACCGCATGACGGCAGCCCGGGTCTCGACAACCACGCGATGGGCACCGTCTTCGAGGAACTAATCCGCCGTTTCAATGAAGAGAACAACGAGGAGGCGGGCGAGCACTTCACGCCGCGCGATGTCGTTACCCTGATGGCCGATCTCGTGTTCGAGCCGATCCGGGATCGCATCGAATCGACCACCTACCTGCTCTACGACGGCGCGGCCGGGACCGGCGGGATGCTGACGGTCGCGGAGGAGCGTTTGCGCCAACTCGCCCATGCCCGCGGCAAGAGCGTGTCGATGCACGCCTACGGGCAGGAGATCAACCCGGAGACGTGGGCGATCGCCCAGGCGGATCTGCTGATCAAGGGCGAGCGCGCCGAAAATGTGAAGTGGGGATCGACGCTCGCCGCCGACGCCTTCCCGGCCGACACGTTCGACTTCATGCTCTCCAACCCGCCCTACGGCAAGAGCTGGAAAACGGACCTCGACCGGCTGGGCGGCAAGGACGGCATGCAGGACGCACGGTTCACCATCAGCCACGGTGATGATCCGGAGTACAGCCTGGTCACCCGCTCCAGCGACGGCCAGTTGATGTTTCTCGCCAACATGCTGAGCAAGATGAAGACGGACACGCCCCTCGGCAGCCGGATCGTGGAGGTCCACAACGGCTCGTCGCTGTTCACTGGGGACGCCGGCCAGGGCGAGAGCAATATCCGCCGCTGGATCATCGAGAACGACTGGCTGGAAGCGATCATCGCCCTGCCGAACAACATGTTCTACAACACCGGCATCGCCACCTACATCTGGGTGCTCGGCAACCGCAAGGAAGACCGCCGCAAGGGCAAGGTGCA
>CADCWJ010000235.1 GCA_902806365.1 uncultured Thermomicrobiales bacterium | reverse complement strand
GGGATGATTCGCCCGAAGAGCGCATCGACGAGCAGCCCGGCGACGATGCTCACCACGACAAGCACCAACGCCCAGGTTCGCCACGGCCATCGTGGCATCATCCGGTGACCATTGTTCCTGATGGGTGTGCCGCCGCTCATCCCGGCTCTCCAGGTGTCATGCCCGACGATGGTGTGAGAAGTATGCCGTGCATCCCCCGAGCCGCCGGTCTCGCATCCCGCGATCGCGTCCGGGCGAGCCCCGGATCGCCCGATCCACGTGACGGGCGCCGGATCACTACGAGACCTCCGGCAGAAGCGTCGTTTCCTGGTGCGCGGCATGCTCGATGCGATGGCAGGCAGAGGGCATCGCTCGCCTCACGGTGACCTGGCTGGCTCCGGTTGAGCTGCCGTTGGGAGATATCATGTTTCCCCTAACGTGCTGCGCGATGCCCGGTCGCGGCGCCTCGCACTGTCTTCTTGCCGATCCTCGCGCCTGGGACCTGCCTTGACGCTCACGTTCACGATCTGGTTCATCATCGCCGGTTTCCTGCTGATCGCCATGGCCATCTCCGGAACCGTGATCCAGCGTCTGCCGCTCACGACCTCCATCCTCTACCTCGTCTCCGGCCTGGCGATCGGTGCCTATGGCACCGGCTTCGTGACCATCGATGCGATCGAGAACGCCGAACTCCTGGAGCGGATCACCGAGATCGCCGTGATCGTCTCCCTCTTCGCGGCCGGACTCAAGCTCCGGTTCGAGTGGCACGACGAACGTTGGCACCTGCCGCTCCGCCTCGCCCTGGTCACGATGACCGCCACGATCGCGCTGGTGACGCTCGCCGGTGTCGTCGGGCTCGGGTTGCCGCTCGGCGCGGCGATCATCCTCGGCGCGGTGCTCGCGCCGACGGATCCGGTCCTCGCCTCCGAGGTCGAAGTCGCGGACGCCCGCGACCAGGATCGCCTGCGGTTCAGCCTCACCGGCGAGGCCGGTCTCAACGACGGCACCGCCTTCCCGTTCGTCATGCTCGGGCTCGGGATCATGGGCCTGCACGAGATGGGCCCCCTGGGCGTGCGCTGGGTCGCGGTCGATCTCGTCTGGTCCGTGCTCGGTGGGCTCGCGATCGGGGCCGTCCTTGGCGCGCTGGTTGGCTACGTCGTCGTGCATCTGCGGCGCGATCGCAACCATGCCACCGGCCGCGACGAGTTCCTGACTCTCGGGTTGATCGCCTTTGCCTACGGGATCGCGCTCCTGCTCCACACCTACGGGTTCCTGGCGGTGTTCGCGGCCGGGCTGGGCCTGCGCTGGATCGAAGCCAGGCTCACCCCCGGTGATTTCGATGCCGCCATCGAGCAACTCGCCCACGGCGATGAGGAGGAGCGGGCGACCGGCGAGGAAACCGCACCAGTGCATATGGCGGAATCGATCCTGGGCTTCAACGAGAAGCTCGGCAGTCTCGGCGAGCTGGCTGTCGTGCTGCTGGTCGGGGCCCTGCTGGCGCCGGATTACGTGCCCTGGCAGGCGATCTGGTTCGTGCCGCTGCTGTTCTTCGTGATTCGCCCGCTGGCGGTCTGGATCGGCCTTCGCGGATCGGAGAGCGATCCCGTCCAGAAGCGGCTGGTCAGCTGGTTCGGGATTCGCGGCATCGGTTCGCTCTATTACCTGAGCTACGCGATCGTCCACGGCGTGCCGGAGGAGATCGCGACCGAGCTGGCCGCGATCACGCTGACTACGATCGCCATCTCGATCCTTCTCCATGGCATCACGGTCACGCCCCTGATGACATGGTACGAGAACCGGTCCGGAAACTCGGCGCGGGCCGCCACGTCCAAGGACCCCGATCCCGAACCTGCCTCGTAGGGCCGCTCTCCGGGCAACCGAACCCCATTCACAGGCGGTCCGCAGGAACCGATGGGTCGCGGCTGCCGATGCCGCTTACCAGGCAGGCTCCGGGGTGGCCCCCTGCCCGACTGCTCGACCGTTCACCACCCGCCCGCCCGCGTCAGCGGTACCCCTTGGGCGCACAGGCGGCAGGCATCCGCTCGCCACTTGGTGCTCGGCAGGCTCGTCAGTGCCACCAGCGGCAGTCCGTCGAGGACCGGCCGCGACCTTCCCGCTTGCTCCAGCACGAGCAACGCGCCGACGACCACCGGCACCGCCCCAGCCGACCGCAGCGCCGCGATCGTCCCGCCGACCGCGTGCCCCGCGTTGATCGCGTCATCGACGACCGCGATCCTCCGGCCAGCGACCACGTCCCCCACTCCTTCCGGAAGCCGGTACGTCACCAGCCACCGCGCATCGTCGCCCGCTGTCGCGGGAGAAACCACCCGCTCCGTGGCGCAAGACGGCAGATCCAGCTCGGCCGCGATCATCTCCGCCAGCAATGCTCCGCCCGCGACGGGTCCGCAGACGACATCGAACGCGACCGGCGACAGCCGTTCGGCGAGCCGCGACGCGAATGGGGCGACCTCGTCCGGCCTCATAAAGAGCCGGTCGAGGTCCAGCCACAGATCGCCGTGGTCGCCCGATTCCAGCGCGAAATGCCCCCGCCGGGGATCGACCAGCCGGATCAGGTCTTCGGCGCCGTCCATCGTGTCGTCTCGTCGCTCAGCCACCGGATCCCCGTGCCTTCAGCGTTTCCGCACTACGTATGACTCTCTATCAGTATATTTACGGATGTCTTCAAACGCCCTCCCATCTATGCTTGGAGCCAGACCGATGGAGACCTGCGGACCGCGCATCAGCATGCACACCCAGGGACTTCGGCGAACGAGGCAACAGAGAGAGCGGCGACCCGCGCGCGATCGCGCCCTCCCCGTGCCACATCACTCCATGAGACTGCCCCGTGTGGGCACCTCACTTCGGGACACCACCGTCCAGCGCGGCCGACCGGCCGCCGCCCATCCGCCGGGATCCGCCATCCGGGCGACCCCGCCACGCTGCGGTCCGCCCGGACCGGCACGGTGCACCGTGCCACCCGGCGATCGCTCGATCCCGTCGTTCCGTCGTTCCGTCGCCACCACGATCCAGTCTCCGGCCCAACCGGAGGGAGAGGAACCATACAATGTCGTACGTTTCCGAACACCTTAACGATCCACTCGACCGCACCATGAACAGCTCGCTGAGCCGCCGCGCCCTGGTCGGCAAGGGCCTCGTCGCCGGCGCCATCCTCGCGGCCACCGCCGCCGGCGCACGCGGCGCCGCGGCCACCGCCGAGAACGGTGGCGCCGATGACGGAAGTGACCTCGCCACCACGACCGCGGCGCTCAACCTGCGCAGTGGCGCGGGGCCCACGTACCGCGTCATCACGGTCATGCCCAGGGGCGCGACGATCACGCTCCAGCGCGTCATCAGCAACGGCTACCACTACGTCAGCTACAAGGGCCAGCTCGGCTGGGCCCACCGGGACTACATCATCGCCCAGCCCTGGAGCCCGCCGCCCGATCCGGTCATCACCGGCAGGGCGAGGACGCTCTCCGCCGTCAACCTGCGCTCCGGCCCCTCGACCGGGCACCGGGTGCTACGCGTGCTGCCGGCCGGCGCGACCGTCGATACCAGCAGCCAGCTCCACAACGGCTTCCGCTACGTCGTGCATCAGGGGCTCGCGGGCTGGGTCGCGGACCAGTACCTGTACTGGCCGTTCGACGGCGTCGAGACCTTCACGACCACGGCCCGGCTCAATCTCCGGGAACGGCCGAGCAGTAGCGCCAGGGTGCTGCTGATCATGCCCGAAGGGGCGACCGTCTACGCCGGCTCCGGAACCGCTCCCGGCTTCCGCCAGGTTACCTACAAGGGCGTCACCGGCTGGGCCGCGACGGCCTATCTCAACTAGCCGAAGCAGGGCCGGAGGAGGGGTGCACCCCTCCTCCGGCCCTGCTTCGGCTTTAGTCTCCCTCACCCGACACGTGTCCTGACAATCGCTCACCGCGCGTCCCGGATCGGCGACACCCACATGTACACCGCCGCGATCAGCGTCACGCCGCCAGCGGCCAGCATTGTCGCCTCGAATCCCAAGTGTGTCCCCATCCAGCCACCCGCCGCGGCCCCGGCCGGCGCCATGCAGAAGATCAGGAACCGCCGCGCCGCCGTCACCCGGCCCAGCAGGTGGATCGGCGTGATTCGCTGGCGCAGGCTGATCTGGTTGATCGAGAGCACGCTGTAGGCGATCCCCGACAGGATCCCGGTCACCGCCAGCAGCGGGATCGGATGGGCCACGAGCGCCGCCGACGGCGTCAGCAACAT
>CADCWJ010000234.1 GCA_902806365.1 uncultured Thermomicrobiales bacterium | reverse complement strand
TGTGCCTGGACGGTGGCCGCCTGGTTCTGGGCCGCGATGGCGGTCGACTGGAGGTTTGCGCCGGACGCGGCGTTCGCGGTCGCTTGCGCCTGGAGCGCCGCCTGTTCGGTCGCCTGCGTGTTGATCTGTGCCGCGACTTCGGTCGCCTGAGCGACGTTCGTCGCAAGCTGGTTGTTGAGATCGGTGACGCTCGAATCCGCGCCCGCCTGCTCGGTCGCCAGGGCGGAAATCGTGGACTGCGCGCTGAATGCCTGCTCGGTGGCGAGGGCGTCGGCGGTGGCGCGGTCGGTCTCCGACAGTGCCGCACGCGTCGCCTCCGCATCGGCGGCCCGCGTGGCGGCCGCCGATTGCCGCTCGATCGCTGCTTCGGTCTGCTGTGCGCTGGTGTTGGCAAGCGCGATCTGATTCTCGAGGGCCTCGACCGTTTCCTGATTTTCCGCTTGCTGGGCGTTGAGGTTGGCCTGGGCGGTCTGGAGCTGGTTCGGCGTCGCGGTCGGAGTCGGCGTCGGTGGGGCCTGACCGACGGTGTTCGCGACCGCGAAGAGCATTGCCAGCCCGAGCAGCAGGTCAGCGAACAGCCAACCGCCCAGTACGACCATGTCGCGCCTGGTTCGTCGCTTTCGCTTGTAAGGATGCATGTCGGTACTCCGGCGACGTGTGAGATGTGACCCGGTTCAAATGAAACGCGCGATGCTGGATCGACAGGGTGGACTGGCGCGACGGATCAGGTGCGCGGTGGCCGGTTCCACGAATCCCGCGTGCGGACATCGTCGTCGCCCGAGGCGCTGGACGCGCCGATCGTGCTGGGCGTCCGCCCGAGCTCGGACCGGAGCGCCGTGGTGAACGCTTGCTGCAGGTTCTCCGCATTCGGCGCCTGCTGCACGAGTCGGTTCAGGGTGGTTGCCAGGCCATCGAGGCGCTGGACCAGATGCTGGAGATCCTGGTTCACCTCGCGCTGGCGTTGGGCGGTGCCGAGCCCAACCGTGCCCAATTCGCGCGCAACCTGCGAAATGTCTTTCGCGATCTCCGTCTGCTGCGCCAGGAGGGCATTCAGGGCTCCCGCATTCTGACCGGTCTGGGAGCCGAGCCGGTCGAATTCCTCCCGGATCCGGGCGAGACCGCCGCCGATGTCGTTGAGGATCCGGGTCGTCGTCTGAGCGGCGGCAGTGCTCGACCGGAGCGCCTCGGCGAGTCTGCCGTTGGCTTCCGTGTCGCCGGCCAACGCCTGTTCGACCCGCTCCTGGCTGTCGCCCAACTGGCGGACCACTTCGCCGATCCCGCGCACCGCGTCGGACGCGATCCGTCCAGCCTGGGCCGCGGCCTCCGCGCCGGACATCGCCTTGTCGGCAGTCTCGGCCAGGTTGTTGGCGGCAAGCGAGAGCTGGCGGGTGACGGCCTGGTCGCTCTGGATCGACGACGATGTCAGTCGCTCGAGGTTGGAGACGGCGGTAAGCAGGCTGCGCTGCTGATCGGACGCTCCACTCACCTCGCTGGAGAGATCTTCGAGCGCGGTCTCCAGGCCGGATGACACCTGCCGGAGGTCGATCAGGAGCCGGTGCATTTCCTCGGCACCAGACCGCATGCCCGTCGCGAACATCGCGAAATCAGCGAATTCCTTTTCCCGGCGGCCCGCCAGGTTACCGATCCGGTCGTGCTCGACCTGAAGCTGCGTCAGCAGTTCCTGGCTGCTTCGCTCGAAGCGGTCCGCGAGCCGCTCGACGCTGTCGGTGAGCTGCGCCGGGCGGTTGGAGCGATCACCGGCGAGGATCACCGTCGCCTCCGCCAACACATTGTCGAACTCGGCCTGGAATGCCGCCGACGTGTCGGAGACGAGGTCTTCCTGTTTTTCGCGGCGCCCGTGCGTGTAGAGGGTGAGCAGGATCATCACAATGATGACGACGGCATCGATCAGCGCGACGGTCGAGAAGCTGGTCGAGAACCAGCCACCTTCTCCTCCGAACCCGCGTTGCCACAACAGGAGGAAGGGCGTCGCTGCCTCGGCCGGATTTTCTTCGATATAACGGTTGTAGGAGAGCGACGCTTCCGCGAGGGCGGCCCATGTGAGGACGATCGGCACCAGGACCAGCACGTTGCGGATCTTGTCCGCCACTTCGATCGAGGCGGGAGCAAAGCCGCCCTCACGCCGCAGCGCATAGACGTACGAAAGACGGTCGGTGTTGAACGCCCGGCTGAGGTCCACGTCCGACCAGCGCTGCCGCCCTTCCTCACTCGCCAGTGCGTGCCCCAGATCCCGCAGGCGGGCGGCCGAACGCGGGTCGACTTCGGCAAGCGACGCGCCGATGCCGTTGATCTCGGTCGAGATGTTTGCCGGGCTCGTCCAGACACTGTCTGACGGGTCGAGGGACGGCGGGCTGGAACGATTGGTGGCCCGCTCCCCTCCAAATCCCGCCACGCGGGTCCGTCGCGGCGGTGACTGCACGGAGGCGTGTACGGTCGTTTGATCGGAGATTTGGGAAGGAGCAGGTTGGGTCTTGCGGGAACGTAGCTCCAAGGGCTCGGACCTTTCCATGAGTGATGTCGTGGTCGACGAATCGCTCCGTGCCACTACAATCACCTGAAACGTGGTGTCACTCTACCACTCACCGTCACCTCTCCCGGCAGCGATCCGCTCTGGTGACGATGGCAAGGAATCGTTGCATGGATAGGCTCGACCAGTTCAAGGCGGCACTGAGCGACCAAATCGGGACGATGCGCATGGGTCAGGGGCAGCCCGTTCTCGACCACACCGGCGCGCCGATTGTTGTCGTGGGAGACAACGCGCTTGTGGCGCGGCTCGCTCGTCCGGACGCGAACGACATAGCACTAAGAATCGTAGCATCCGACGGCAATGCCAGTGCCAGCCCGGATGGCGGTGCAACCGACTGGGGAGTGCGGTACGGGGCATTGCAGGGGTTGGATCGTTCGACGCTGGGGCGAGCGCTGCCCGGTGAGATCAGGGTCATCCGGCAGGGTCCGGTGCTGCCGACAGCCGGAGCGAGCGGGGAGCGGGACCGACCGGAACTCGCCATCGTCATGGAGTGGATCGAGGGTCCGACGCTTCTCCAGGCCGTAGACCGCGCGGCGCGGGCCGGCAAGACCAGCGTTCTGCGGGCGCTGGCGGCGGCGGTCGTTGACGTGCTCAATACGCTTGGCACGTCGTCGTTCGTTCACGGTGATCTCACCGCTTCCAATCTGATCGTACGGTCGGATGGGCACATTGCCTGTGTCGACCTCGACACCGCATCCTGGCCGGATTCCCCGCTTGGTCCAGGCGGCCGGGGAACCGCCGGGTACCGGCATCCCACCGAATTCGCCGACGCGGCCGCGCGTGATCTCTTCGCACTCCTCACAATCCATACGTCGCTGCGCATTCTCTCGGACGATCCCGATCTCCGTCGTTCCTATGGCGATCCGGTCTCGGCAAACGACGGCGTGCTGTTGTTCTCACCGTGGGATCTGCTCGATCCCGGCGCATCCGCATGTTTCCGCGATGTCGACGAGCGGGTCGATGCGGACACGCTTCCCCTCGTCGATGCGCTTCGAGCCGCCTGCGTCAGCCCGATCGGCGATCTGGTTCGACACCTGGAGTTGATTCCCAATTTCAGGCGTCCGGCGAGCCTCTCGTCGCAATTGTTGGATGAACGTGGTGGATGGAACCTGGACAGGGCCGTCGATCGGGTGAGGGCCCGCTTTGCCAGTGCGGGAGCGACTGTTCCGGCTGGCCCCTGGGATCCACCAACCGGGCTGGAACAGACACGTGAGCATCCTTCCCTGGCCGCGCGCGCTATCGATGGAGCCTGGACCACGTGGGAAACAGCGCCTCCTCAGCCGCAGTCAGCGGTCCCCGCGATGGACGACATCACGGAAGACGATCGCGGTCGATTGTTAACCGCGCTGGACCGCAACAACGAGCCGGAGATCGCCCGGCTTTGGGCCCGGCTCAGGAGCGACCCGGTCTCGTCGCTGCTGGCGGGTCGTGTTGAAGCCGCCCTGGCGGCGGGGTATCAGCGCCGCTTGAAGGACGAGGCGTCGCGCGGTCGTGATGGTGCGGTGGTGCTGCTCGCGGAGGAAGCTGCGCTCCGGCAGCTTCCCCTCGGCGTCGAGTGCCGGAAGCTGGCCCGCACCGCCAGGGAGCGGGTGGCGATCCGGGCGTCGCTCGACCACGCGCTCGCCGAGAACGACCGCACGCAGCTTGCCGAACTCGCCGTCTCCGGCAAGCTCGTGGTTCTGGGCGACACCGATCGGCATTCGTTGCACCGGGTGCTGCGGGCAATCGAGTGGCCGGGCCTGATGCGGGCAATCGAAACCGATGATGATCGATTGATTCTCGAGGCGTTCGACCCCGAAGTGTTCAACGATATGTCGGACCTGGACGGGCACGTTCGGGACCGGATCCGTCTCGCCGAGCGGCGCGTCGCCTGGCTCTCCCAGGTTCGTAGCGCACTCAGAAAACGGCATGTGGACGACTTGAGCAAGTACTTCACGGATCCGCCGGCCGGGGGCGCAGAGCGGTTGAGTGCCCCGGAGCGGCGGCGGATTCGTCAGGCAATCGAACGGCGCTCGGCCCTGGAGGAACTTGGCGCCGTGATTCGCGGCGATGACGACGCGGCGGTCATTGCCGCGCTCAATCGGGTCGAGCGGGTCGGGGCTCGGATCAGCGACCGGTTCGCCTGGGGGGTCATCCAGCGCGTCGTCGAGCGGGTATCGGTGATCGACGACCTGATCGAGGCGGCGGAGGCGCAGCCAATCGACTATGGGCGGCTGGCGCAACTCCTGCCGGTTGTGCGCGCCCTCGGGCTATCGAACGACCCACGCCTGGAGGGGGTCTTCGACATCGAGCGACTGGAAGCGCATGTTGTGCGAATCGCGCATGTGCGGCGAATCCGGGCGGCGCTCAGCCGAGACAACGATGTGGCGATCATGGTCGCCGCGGTGCCGGATCCACACAACGCGCTCGACGATCTGACGGAAGAGGAGCGGGACCGGGTTGCCCGGGCGATCCTCTCCCGCCGTCGTGTCGACCGCAGGTCGGTCGACGCCCGCGTCGCCTCCTGATGCGCGGTTCATGCGCGCGGACGAAAGCGACGTTTCCTCCTTAACCGTCAGGCAGGGGTGGGAACCGGCGCCTCCCATTTGCCGGACGCCGCGCTTCGCTCGACCGCGTCCAGCACGGCCTGGCAGCGATATCCATCCTCGAACGAGGGGGACGGATTCGTTCCGCTCTTGATGCCGTCGAGCAGATCCTTCACGACGTGGGTGTGGGTGTGCTCCCAGCCTATGATGTGGCCGGCCGGCCACCAGTTCCCCGTGTAGGGATGAACCGATTCCGTGACGTTGATCGTCCGGAACCCCTGGCGTCCCCGCTCGTCACCACCGAGGTACAGCTCCAGCTCGTTGAGACGCTCCAGGTTGAAGGCGATGCTTCCCTTCGAGCCGTTGATCTCGAACGAGTTGAAGTTGCGCCGCCCGAGTGCCATCCGGGTCGCCTCGAACGAGCCACTCGCGCCGTTCTCGAACCGGGCCAGGAAGGTCGTTCCGTCATCGACGGTGACCTCGCCCATCTCGTCGCCCGATTCCCAGCTCAGTCCCGAACCGCCCGATGCCGCGACCTCGACCGGGCGCTGGGTGATGTAGGTCTTGAGCGTGCCGACGACCTCGGCAACCGGGCCGATCAGGAATTGCGAGAGATCCAGGATGTGCGCGCCGATGTCGCCGAGCGCACCCGACCCGGCAAACTCCTTCTTCAGTCGCCACGCCAGTGGGACGGAGGGGTCGACGAGCCAGTCCTGCAGATAGACGGCGCGCCAGTGCCGGATCTCGCCAAGGGTTCCGTCGTCGATCAACTGCTTCGCGAGCTGGACGGCCGGAACCCGTCGGTAATTGAAGTTCACCATCGCGATCGTGCCGGCCGTTCTGGCGGCGGCAAGCATCTCTGCCGCCTCGTCAAGCGTGTTGGCGAGGGGCTTCTCGCACAGCACGTGCTTGCCGGCTTCGAGGGCGGCGATCACGACGTCCTTGTGAAGGTATCCCGGCGTCGAAACGTCGACCAGACCGATATCCGAGCGGTTCACCAGTTGGTGATAATCGGTCTCGGTCGATTCCCAGCCCATCGACCTTGCCGCCTCGGCGACCGCCGTCTCGTCGCGCCCGCAGATCGCCCGCATCACCGGCTGCGGATCCACATCGAAGAACCGCGCTACCTGCCGGTAGGCGTTGGAATGGGCCCGTCCCATGAACTTGTAGCCAACGAGCCCGATGCCGATCTCAGTCATCGCTCACTCCCCTCGTCGTCGCCCTGCCTGCGCCCACGATCGCGGACGTTACGCCCACCACGCCTCGCCCGGCGCCTCGCGAATCACCGACTCCTTCAGGAACTCGACCGCCTTGGTGAAGCCTTCGTTCGTGCTCATCAGCGAATCCTCATGCTCGATCGAGAGGGCACCATCGTAGCCGGCCAGGCGGAGCTCGGAAATCAGCGAGCGCCAAAATTCGGGGCCATGTCCATACCCCACGGTCCGGAAGATCCACGAGCGATGCACCTCGTCGGTGTACGACTTCGTGTCGAGCACGCCGTTCCGGTTGATGTTCGGGCGATCGAGCCACGTATCCTTCATGTGGACGTGGAAGATCGCGTCCTTCAGCTCCCGTACGCAGACCAAGGGGTCCATGCCCTGCCAGAAGAGGTGCGATGGATCGAAGTTGACGCCGATCGCGTCGCCCCCGATCTCCCGCAGGCGCCAAAACGACTCCGTGTGATATCCCAGGAATCCCGGATGCAGCTCGATCGCGACGCGGACATTGTTGTCTGCCGCGAATTTTCCCGCTTCCGACCAATAGGGGGTGGCGACCTCGCGCCACTGCCAGTCCAGGAGATCGGCGAAATCGGTGGGCCAGGGACAGGTCACCCAGTTCGGGAAACGGGCGTTCTCGGAATCGCCAGGGCACCCCGAGAAGGTGATCACATTGGGGACGCCGAGCTGGCTGGCGAGGCACACGGTCTTGCGGAACGACTCGTCGTCGGCACTTGCCGCGGCCTTGTTGGGGTGCAGCGGATTGCCATGACAGGAAAGGGCGCTGATCTCGAGGCCCCGGCTCGTGATTGCGTCCATGTACGTCTTCTGCGCGTCGCTGTTGTCGACGAGCTGGTCGAGATCGCAATGGCTGTTGCCAGGAGCGCCGCCGGTGCCGATCTCCACCGCCTCGACTCCCGCCTGGGCAATGTAGTCCAGCGCTTCCTCGAAGGGACGCTGCGCGAACAGGACGGTAAACACGCCGATCTTCATCGTGGGTCTCCCTACGTGGCGAAGTGCGCCGCTGCTTCTTCCTTCGGCGGCATCATACCGAGCGGCGCGAACCCCGGCAACGCGCTGCAGTAGCAAGGGGCGTCGGCGGTCGACCTGACGTTGGACGTATCATGGCTTTGACCAGATCGCGAGTGTCGCGTACGGTCGCGGTTGTCGGCCGTTCTTCCAGTCGAATGGCGACGCTTGTCAGTCGCGAGCCACACGAGCCACGATGTTGAGTATTCGACCCCTTGCGTCCGGACCGAAGAGCGCATGACCAGCGGCGCATCGAACACTACCGCGCGTGGTGCCGCTCGGCGCGTGATCGGCGGCAAGTACGAATTGCAGCCGGACGCGCCACTCGGGGCCGGCGGGATTGCAATGGTGTACAAGGGACGCGACCTTCGGGCGCGCCGTGATGTCGCCATCAAGACGCTGCGTCCGGAGTATCAGGCCAATCCCGATTCCCGCAAGCGCTTCCGGCAGGAGGCGCGCATGATGGCCTTCGTGTCGCATCCCAATCTCGTTTCGATCTACGACCTGCATGAGGAAGAGGCGGGCTCGTGGATCGTCATGGAGTATGTGCCCGGTCGCAATCTCAAGCGCATCGTCGAGAATCGTGGCGCGTTGCCGCCCGAAGAGGTGCTGGTGATCCTGGATCAGGTTGCCCAGGCGCTCGATCATCTTCATGGCCGAAAACTGGTTCATCTCGACGTCAAGCCGCAGAATCTGATCCTGACTCCGGACGGGGTCGTCAAGCTGATCGACTTCGGGCTGGCGCAGCCAGCGGGCCCACGGCAGGAAACGATCGGAGGCGCCGCATTCGGAACGGTTGCCTATCTCGCTCCCGAACAGGCCAGCGGCGAAGCGGTCGACGCCGCGACCGATGTCTACGCACTCGGGTGCGTTGCGTACGAGTTGCTCACGGGGCAACCGCCGTTCATCGTTCCCGCGGGCCCGGATCATCAACGGGAGCTGATTCGCGCTCACCTGGATCTCCTCCCAGTCGCGCCATCGATCGCACGTCCCGATCTGAACCTTCCGTCATGGGTCGACGATGTGATCGGTTGGTCACTGGCGAAGCCGAAGGAGGAGCGGTTCCACGACGCACCCACCTTCGCAAGGCAGTTCCGCTCTGGGCTGGTGGGCGCCCTGTCGGAGGACGCCCATCCGACATCGCGGCTGGCGGCGGCGAACGAGGAGCGCACCCGTTCGTTTTCGCTCCCGCTCCGGCGGACTAACGCAGCCGGTCCTGCCGAACGCCCGCCCGCCGCAGAGCTCGACCGGCGGGCTTCGATCCCGACATCTCCGGCCGCTGCCAAAGGCATTGCGTCCCGCGTCTATCAGCTCGGTGGGCGCGCCGCGCGCCGGACGCGCCCACTGCACCTGACCCTTTGGAAGATCGCGCTGGTCTTCGCAGTCGGCAATATCCTGCTCGCCCTGGTTCTTCTCTCCCGCGACGGCCCGAGCGCCCTTGTCGAGCGTTTGCTCTCGGTGGCGCCCGGCACGACCACGGAGGTGACTGTCGACGACCTGAACCTGCGAGCCGGGCCTGGTGCCGGATTCGACGTGGTGGACGTGCTTCCCGAAGGGACGGAGGTACGGGTTACCGGCTTGTCGCGATCGAGTGCCGAGGGCATGTGGTGGCCGGTCGAACTCGAACGGGATGGAACCGCTCGCAGGGGCTGGGTGTGGGCCGAGGGCCTGCGACCGAACGAGTGGACGGGGCGCCTCTCGTGGGTTCAGGGCATTGTCGAACGGGGGCAGGAGGTGCGGGAGCGGCTGAGCGAAAGAGCCGTTCCGGAAGCGAGGTTCGTTTTGACCGCCTCCGCTTTTGCCGGACCTTGGCCTGCCCCAGTCACATGATTCGATGGCGAGCGGCCAGCCGTCACACAATCGCAACAATCCACCATTGAAATGCGATGGTCCGCCGATCCCGCTGCAACAGACAACCGTCAGAATCAGAAACGTAGGGAAACGCCCGTGTCGTTTCCGAGGGCTCTCAAAGGAGTTGCGCGATGATGACGGTGATCGGATTTTTGCTGGTAGCGGTTGTGACCATGGTGTTCATCCTGATGGCGATCGCGCCGATGATCGCGGAACCGCGATCAAGTGGTACGGTGAGACGCGCCGATATCGTCCCGATTGCCCCACCAGCAGCCGGTGAACGCGATATGCATCGGGCTGACGCTGCCTGAGGCGGCCGCGACTTCTACCCATCGTTCGGGGAAGATGCAGCCGTTGAAATGACCATCGGTCCGGACTGGCGCCGAACGTCGAAGGGCTCGTGCCTCGGAGATCGAAGGGGAATGCGCGCGTGTCACGCATACTGGTCGTCGAGGATGAGCTGGAGCTCGCGAACCTGATTCGACGCGACCTCCAGCATGTCGGTCACCAGGTGACGCTCGCGCACGATGGGCCCTCCGCGGTCCGGGCGGCGGTGGCGGACGACCCGGAGTTGATCGTGCTCGACGTGATGTTGCCCGGCTTCGACGGTCTCGAGGTCACCCGCCGGATCCGGCAAACCCGCTCGACCCCGATCCTGATGCTGACGGCCCGGTCGACCGAGCTCGACAAGGTGGTCGGTCTCGAACTGGGCGCCGACGACTATCTCACCAAACCATTCTCGATGCGCGAGCTGCAGGCCCGGATCGGCGCCATCCTTCGCCGCTCTGATGCAATCCGCCGCCAATCCCGGCCGGCGGAGACCGAGGACCTGATTCGCGCCGCAGGGCTCACGATCGATGTCCTGGCGCACGAGGTGCGGAGCGATGGCGTGCCGGTTGCCTTGACCGCTACCGAGTTCTCCCTGCTCCGCCTCCTCGCCGGGAATCCGGGCCGTGTGTTCAGCCGGGAATTCCTCCTGGAAGAGGTATGGGGCGGCGAGGTGGCTGTCTTTGACCGCACGATCGACAGCCACATTCAGCGGCTCCGCAAGAAGCTTGGCGGCCCCGGGTCCGCTGGCGACCTGATCGAGACGGTCTGGGGGGTCGGATACCGCTTCTCCTCGCGAACGTCACCGTGATCGAGCGTCGGCCCTCCCACCAGCCACCAGAGCGGGTCGACACCCTGTCGCCTCCCGACCTGCGAGAAGGTGACCGAAGCCAACCAGTGAGCCAAAGGCGATCGATTCGCGCCAGGCTCGTTGCGTGGACGATTGGCGCGTTGATCTGTGCGATCGGCGTATTCTTTCTTCTCGCTGTCACCTCCGTCGGCACGGGCTACTCGCCAGTTACCGGGTATTCACCGGTCCAGCTTCCGGTGCGGAGTCCCAACCTCCTTCTCCTCACGGCGTTCGTCCTGTTCCAGATCGCGTTGATCACCTTCTGCGGCTACGTCGTGGTGAGACTGGTGCGCCGAACCGTCGGTCGGCCCCAGGCCACCCAGGCCACCCAGGCCGCCGCGCTGGCGGGCGCGTCCGTGCTTCCTGTGACATCACGGACAGAAGCTCCGCGGTCGATCAGGGGCCGGCTCATGTTCTCCCATCTCGTGGCGGTCACGGCGAGCACGGTGATCTATGCCACGGGCGGGTTCCTGCTGGCCGTCCTGTTGTACTTCTGGTCTGGTTACACTCTGGTCGAGCTGCCGCGGCTCATTCCCGAATTCTTCGTCCTCACCGTTTTCGTCCTGATCCAGATTGCCCTGATCACGTTTTGTGGCCTTTTCGTGGCAAGGCTGGCGAGCCGGGCGGTGTCCCGGAACATCATCACCCAGATTTCCGAGCTGGAGAGCGCGACCGAGGAATTCGCCAACGGGCGGCTCGAACGACGTGTGCGCGTCATCACCGACGATGAGCTGGGGCATCTTGCGGGCCGGTTCAACTTCCTGGCGGAACGCCTGGACGACCTGGACCAGCAGCGGCGCTCGTTCGTGGCAAACGTCTCCCACGACCTGCGCACCCCGATCACCATCATCCGGGCGCACCTCGATGCCCAGGCCACTCAGGCACTGGATCAGGAGGGAGCCGCGATCTCCCCGGAAGCATCCCTTGCCGTGATCGAACGGGAGACCGAGACGCTCGCCAAGCTCGTCGACGATCTCTTCATGCTATCCCGGCTGGAAGAAGCGGCGCTCCCGTTCCAGCGGGTGCCCGTGGACCTTCACCACCTGGCAGAGAAGATCGTCGACGCGATTCGCCCCTATGCACTCACGACATCACGGGTCAGCGTCAATTCGCTGGTCCCGGACGATCTGCCGCCGGCGCTCGGGGACCCCACCAGGATCACGCAGATCGTGAACAACCTGCTTCACAACGCCATCCGGCACACGCCGGAGGGCGGAGTGGTCGTACTGGATTCACGCCTCGTTCAGGACGGACCGTGGATCGAGGTGATCGTTCGGGACACCGGGGTCGGGATCCCCGCCGACCAGCTTCCGTTCATTTTCGAGCGGTTCTATCACGGCGAGTCGGTACGCGAAACTGGGGGAACCGGCCTCGGCCTAAGCATCGTGAAGCAGCTCGTCGAAATGCAGGGCGGAACCGTTACCGCCCAATCAACAGTGGGAGAAGGCACGGCGATCAGCTTCCGGCTGCCAGCGGGTCGGCGGGTGGTGCTGGGCAAGCGTGCGTGAACCGCGAGTGCGAGAGTGTCTCCGATGATTAGCCGGGGCCCCAACGTCATTCCACCGCAGGCGCAAACAGGGGTATCGGAGACACGTCGCGGCCGGCGCCCAACCCGCCAGGTTCGTCGCTCGCCGCCCGGAGTGGCGTGTCGGACGGTTGTCCGGTCGGGCCCGTGGCCTGCCCCGAGGGAGGGATGGGGACTTAGTGTCATGTTGACAATTACTCCCCATGCACCTACCATGTGCCAAGCATCGCGCCGAGCCAGATGGGCTCGCGACACCACGGCCAGTGGCTGTAAACGGAGATCCCGGACAGATGGTGGTCAATCGGAATGAACGCTCCGCAACCCTTTGGGATGCCCCGTCCACGACCCTTGTCAGCCGTGCATCGAGTTCCGCGGCGGTCGCCGACAAGCCAACGCTTTGGCTGGTCGAGCCCCAGCTCGAGCCCGCGTCATGCGTGCCCGAGGAGGGGACGGGTGCCTACGCCCAATTGCACGACTACGGCGTTGGACCGTTGCGCCAGGACAAGATTCCCCGCGAGTATTTCAGGATGCCGGCCGAGGAGCGGGATGCCCGCATCTGGAAGTTGAAAGCGGAGCTCGGGTCCCGCCTGACGATCCTGGGTCATCATTACCAGCGTGACGAGGTGATCCAGTTCGCCGATTTCCAGGGCGACTCGTACGGCCTGTCCAGGCAGGCGGCGGAGCAGACCGACGCCGAGTACACCTTGTTTTGCGGCGTGCACTTCATGGCCGAGAGCGCCGATATTCTCGGCACGCGGGATCAGCACGTGATCCTGCCCAATCTTGAGGCGGGGTGCTCGATGGCGGATATGGCGAAAGCCGAGGATGTCGAGGCCGCCTGGGGAGAGCTGGATCGGCTTGGCATCACCGGGGTGATTCCGATCACCTACATGAACTCCGCGGCGTCGCTCAAGGCGTTCTGCGGAAGCAATGGCGGGATCGTGTGTACTTCCTCCAACGCCACCCGCGTCTTTGACTGGGCCTTCGAGCGAGGAGAGCGCGTCTTCTTTTTCCCGGACGAGCACCTTGGTCGGAACACCGCAGTGCGCAAGGACATTCCGCTCGACGCGATGGTCGTCTGGGATCCGTTCCTCCCCCTCGGCGGCAATACCGAAGACGAGCTGAAAGCGGCAAAGGTCATTCTCTGGAAGGGATATTGCTCGGTCCACGCGCGCTTCTCGGTCGAGCAGATCGACCAGGCGCGTCTCGCTCATCCGGGCGTCAACGTGATCGTCCACCCGGAGTGCCGGCTGGAGGTCGTGCAAGCGGCCGATTCCGACGGTTCCACCGAGTTCATCATCGACACCATTCGCAAGGCTCCCAGCGGCACGACATGGGCGGTCGGTACCGAGATCAATCTCGTGCGCCGCCTGCAGAACCAGATGCCCGACAAGACGATATTCTGCCTCGATCCGGTGATCTGTCCCTGCTCGACGATGTATAGAATCCATCCCGCATATATGCTGTGGGCGTTGGAGCATCTCGCGAACGGCACGATCGTCAACGAGATACAGGTGGACCCGGTCACCGCCCAGGCGGCGAAGATCTCCCTTGACCGGATGCTGGCCGTCCCGTAGCCAAACGAGAAACGAGCACGTCCATGCTGATCGAAGTTGGCACAGAAGCGCCTGATTTCACCTTGAAGGCTGACACCGGGGAGGATTTTCGGCTCCGCGACCTTCGCGGCCACATTCGCGCGATGCTCGTGTTCTACCCGAAGGATTTCACTCCCGGCTGCACCGATCAATTGATTCAGGTGCGCAAGAACATTGAGCACCTGCGTGGGGCCGGTATCGAGCCGATGGGCGTCAACTCCGGCAGCGCCGACAGCCACCAGCGGTTCCGGGAGGAACACGCCCTGAACTTCGATCTGCTCGTCGACGAGGGTGACGGAGTCGCCCGGGCCTATGGCGCAATCAAGGAGGATGGTGCTGGCATCCAGCGCGCGGTGGTCGTGGTCGGCAAGGACGGCAAGGTCGTTTTCGCGGAGACCGGCGCTCCACCCTGGCAGCGCATCCTCAGCGCCATGCGCACCACGGACGACATCCCCGCCGTCACCTAGACAGCAGGCTCGCGCTGCCAGTACAACGGCACTCCGTAGTGGGTGCAGATCGTCACTTCATCCTGTCGGCTGAGCGGCGAAAGGTCATCGTACCGGGGGGCCGATTGCACCTCCTCCCGGGTGGCGCTGACGATGATCAGCTCCCAGTTGGTTTTGACGACGACTGGGGTCGGCAGGGCGACCCGCTGCCGCCCCACCCGAAGGACCCCGCCAAACTGCACGACGAAATACCTCGGGACGGTCTCGGCCCGCTGCAGCTCGATGCCATTCGGTGTGTCGCTCTCATCGCCCAGGCGCGTCTCGTACAGCACGTCAGACACTGTCCCGATCATTTCCCCGGTCACGGTGACCACGTCCCGCCCGATCAGGTCCGCGTACGGCTGCTCGTCGACCTCGCCGTCGGTGGCCCGCTTGAGCGGCGCGATCGCATCGGCGATGACGACTGTCCCGCCGGCGTGCGGCCCGGTCACCAGAAGGCGGGCGGCGGTACGGTTGATCGACCGTTCGGTTCGGGCCAGACCAAGATGCACGGCGGTGTGCTTGGAGAATGCCTGATGGGCGTTTCTCAGGTTGTCCGCTTCCGATGAGGTGATCGCGATCAGCGGCGAGCCGGCGACGACCCGTTGTTCCAGATACATTGCCTCGTCCCGGCTGAACCCGAACGAGGTGAAGGCCCGCGCCAGTTGATGGCTCGAATTAGCGGACCGGGTGGCGTCGCTTTCCGCGCGGGGTCCGACCGGTCGTGCATCCCGGATCGTCGCCAGCACCGCGCCGATCGGGCCCGCCACCAGGTAGCTGGCCCGGTCTGGCAGAATCAGTGACGCAAGACCCTGCAGCCAGCCACCGACCGCATCCAGCGCCGATGAGGCAATAACGCGCGAAAGGACCGTCTGCCGGGGTAACCCCTCCCTTGTGGTGATCACGCGTTCGCGCAGGATCACCGAGATGTGCTCGGACGGCTGATCGCTCTTGCGCAGCACCGAAAGCGCGTGCTCGGCATCGAGGATGTCGTCGAACAGCGCGATCACCGTACGCAGGACTTCATCGTCTTCATCATCCGGGCGATGCGCCGCGTCACCTGGAAAACCGGACCGAGCCTGTAACATGGTTACTCCCGCGGGAGGGGCGCGCTGCCCAGAATGTCTGGTTCCCTGGAGGGAAGCCGCCCGGCAGTGGTGCCATCGGACGGTGCATCCTTTAGCGAGCGATGCGGGGCCTGGGTCGCCTCGGGAGGAACAAAGGGGGATCCAAGCTGGGCGGCCGAGAGAGGTGCTATGTCCATTGTCCGGAGCTCGGAAGCGATCTGGTCATCCTGGTGGCGGAGGAGATTGCTGACAAGGACCTGAACCGCCGCGCCGACCGGGATCGCCAGCAGCGACCCCGGGACACCGGCGAGTGTTCCCCCGACGAGGACGGCCAGGATGACAGTCAGCGGGCTCATCCCGACGGCGTCACGCATCACGCGGGGGACGAGTACGGCGCCTTCCAGCTGCTGCAGCACGGTCGCGAAGATCACCACCTGCAGCGCTTTTTCCGGTGAATCCGCGAGCGCTATCAGCGCCGCGGTCCCGCCCCCGATGAACGGACCGATGAAGGGCACCGCTTCGGTGAGCCCGGCCCAGATCGCCAACGCCAGCCAGTATCGGAGGTCGATGATGTAGTAGGCGGCTCCGGAGCAGAGACCGATCATCACCATGAGCAGGAGTTGTCCGCGCGTCCACCCGCCGATCCGGTATTCGATCTCGTCCCAGATTGCGTGGGCGCGGGCACGCTTCGGGAACGGGATCAACTCAAGCACGACCCGCTTGATCGTGGCCTTTTCGGTCATCCAGTAGAACGCGACGATCATCAACGAGACGGCCGTGACGATGATGCCAAGAACGGAGGACGCCGCTCCCAGCGCCTGATCCTGGCCGATTTCGGGGCCGTTGCGAACCCGCAGATACGTCGTCTCGATGCGGAGGAGGGTTTGGTATCCAGTCTGGCGCAGGAACCGGTTGCCACTCGCGAGCGCCTGCTGCCGGAGTTCCTCGAAAATATCGGGGATGGCATTGTCCAGTGCCGCAATCTGCCCGACGAGCGCGGGGATCAGCAGATTCAACCCGATTCCCGCGACTGCCAGCAGGCAAATATAGACGACGATGATTGCCTGACCCCGTCGCAACCCGGCACGGCGCAAACGGTACACCAGCGGCTCGATCGCGGCCGCGAAGACGATTCCGAGCAACAGCAGGAACACGATCGACCGGATCTGGATCAGCACCCAGGCGAGGCCAATCACGGCAAGTACCACGGCCGTGTTCATGATCACTCGGGTGAGGGATATGCCTGATGCCATTGATGATCCTGGATGATCGCGAGTGTCTGAACCCGGCGCGGTCTGCGGTGATCGCGATCATTCTACCCGGTGCCGCGCCCTCGCATCCGGTCCGGCCAGGAGTCATCCTGAACGGTCCCTCAGGCGTCGTTGATGTAGGCCCTGGCGTTCTCCGGTTCCGTGAGCAGCTCCGCCTTTAGCGCCTCGTAGCCGGAGCGCCCCATCAATGCGTACGTGGCGTTCTTGCCCGCTTCGACGCCCGGCTGACCGAACGGGTTGACATCGTAGAGCGCCCCCGCCATCACGGTCTGGAGTTGCAGCAGGTAGAAGAACTCCCCTAGCGCAAAGGCGTCGATCGATGGCGTGGTGATGGTCAGATTCGGGCGTTGCGCTCCGGTCAATGCCCAACTGGTTGCCAGCCGCTCCCGGTCCAGAAGCTGGCCCAGCTCGCCGCCGGTGAAGTATCCGAGTTCGGGCATCGATCCCGGTGGGTCGGGAATCGCCACGGTGTCCCGATACCCACCGACCGCAATGAGCTGGATCAGCTTGTCGTTTGGACCCTCGGTGTAGAGCTGGATCTGGGAATGCTGATCGATCGCGCCGAGCGCCTTGATTGGCGTCTGTCCAGCATTGACGACCGACCCGTTGACCGACAGCTTCTTGCCGAGGCTCTCGGCCCAGAGTTGCCGGAACCAGTCGGCGATGCCGTACAGGGCGTCCGCGTAGGGCATCGTCACCAGCATCGGCTTGTGGTGCTTCGTGTCGGCGAGGACAGAGAGTGCCGCTAGGAGATAGGCGGGGTTCTCGCGCACGTCACTCGACGTGGCGCGCTCGCGCATCGCCGCGGCGCCCGCCAGCATCCCGTGGACATCGACGCCGGCGATGGCGGCAGGCAGGAGCCCGACCGCGCTGAGCACCGTTTGGCGGCCGTCAACGCCGGGCGGCACCGGGAAGGTGCGATAGCCCTCCTGGTCCGAGAGTTGGCGGAGGAGCCCTTCCGCCGGGTCGGTCGTCGCGACGATCTGGTCCCGCGCTTTGTCCGGTCCGACGGCCCGGTGCAGCGCATCGCGGACAACGAGGAAGTTGGCGGCGGTCTCGGCGGTCTGGCCCGATTTGGAGACGACATTGACGAGCGTCGATTCCAGGTTCACGGTTTCGAGCGTGGCCGCGACCTTCTCGGGGTCCGGGTTATCCAGCACGAAGAACCGAGGACCCTCCCTCTGGTCGGGGGGAAGAAGGTTTCGGAACGGATGCCCGAGCGCCCCGATCGTGGCGATCGCGCCAAGCGACGACCCACCGATCCCGATCAGGATGAAGTCGGAAAAGCGGTCACGCACGTCCCCGGCGAAGGTCACGATTTCGTCGGCGAGTTCGGTGTTGTCCGGCAAATCCTGCCATTTCTGGACCCCCGAATCGTGCTCCTGCCCGATCCGGGCGTGCTCGTCCGCCACTTTCGGCGCGATATCGTCCAGATCCGTGGCGCTTACACCATGCTCTTCCCCGACGGCGGTCGCCGTTGCGTTGCGATAGTCTATGACCAATCCCGACGTGCGATTCTCGCTGGCCATGAATCATCCCTTCCCGTTTCGTCGACGCTGATCGGCATGGCTGACGAAGTACCATATCGATGCCGATTCCTTTTCGAGGATGGTAGCACCCTGAGGTTGGCACGCCAGATGATTCGACGGGCCGCGACACCAGTAGCGAATGCCCGTCCCTGAGCGAGCGCAGCCCCGCCTGTCGTGGAACTGGCAAGATACAACCGGGAGAACAATCATGGTGATTCAGGAGGCGGTGTCCGGAAGGACCATTGCCGATGCTGTCAGCCCGGCAAATCTTCAGCAGGAAGCGCTCGATCATGTCTGGGTTCACTCAGCCGCCTGGACCGATGTCGCCGAGCGCGAGGGCATGCGCATTTTCAACCGGGGCGAGGGGATCAGGCTCTGGGACATCCACGGGCGCGAGTACCTCGACGGCATCTCGGGCCTGTGGGTTGTCAACGCGGGGCATGGCCGGGCCGAGATCGGCGAGGTCATGGGGGAGCAGGCGAAGCAACTCGCCTATGTCTCGGCGGCGGCCTACACCAGCGAACCGACGGTGCGGCTCGCCCACACGCTGAGCGAGATCACGCCCGGCGACCTTTCTCGCGTCTACTTCTGCTCGGGCGGCTCCGAAGCCGTGGAAACCGCAATCAAGATCGCCAAGCAGGTGCAGGCGATGCGGGGATTCCCGCGTCGCTACAAGGTGATCGCCCGCCGCGGCTCCTATCACGGGATGACGCAGGGGGCGATGAGCCTTACCGCGATGCGAAACGAGGCGTACTTCGGCCCATTCATGTACGGTGTCTCGCACGTCCCTCACCCGAACCAGTACCGCTCCGACTTCGGGCTCGAGGGTGAAGCCGCCGACATCATGGCGGCGAAGTATGTCGAACAGGAGATCGAGAACCAGGGGCCGGAGACGGTCGCCTGTGTGATCGGCGAGCCAATCTCCAGCGCCGCCGGTGTCCATGTCCCGTCCGCAACATACTGGAGGATGCTTCGCGAGATCTGCGATCGCCACGGGGTGCTGCTGATCGCCGATGAGGTGATCAACGGTTTTGGCCGGACCGGCAAGATGTTCGCCTGCGAGCACTTCGGAATCGTGCCCGACATCATGACGATCGCCAAGGGTCTGACATCCGGTTACGCGCCGATGGGCGCCGCGATCGTGCGGGATGCCGTCTTCGAGACCTTCAAGGAGCAGGAGAAGGTGGCGATGGGCCACCTGCTTACCTTTGGCGGGCATCCAGTGTGCGCCGTGGCCGCGATCAAGAACCTCGAGATATTCCAGCAAGAATCGCTGGTGGATCGCGCGGCGGAGATGGGCGCTTACCTGAAGTCTCGCCTCGAAGAGCTGCGCAGCCATCCAACCGTCGGGGATGTCCGGGGCGCCGGGCTGCTCTG
Source organism: uncultured Thermomicrobiales bacterium (assembly GCA_902806365.1). GTDB lineage: Bacteria > Chloroflexota > Chloroflexia > Thermomicrobiales > UBA6265 > CADCWJ01. Next base: position 3,092 of record CADCWJ010000234.1, on the reverse strand, counting down.
CGCGATCGAACTCGTGAAGAGCAAGGAGAACAAGACGAAGTGGGGAAAGGAATCGCCCTTCGCGAAGCGGACCGGCGAGCTTCTCATGGAGCGCGGCTTCATCACCAGGACGTGGGAAGTCATGCACTTCGCGCCGCCACTCGTGGTCACGAAGGATGAGATCGACCGGATGGTGACGATCGCCGACGAGGCCCTCACAATCGCCGAGGGCGAGCACGCCGCCGAGATCGAGCCGTGATCAGGTTCCCTTGCGGGCGTTGAAGCAGTCCCGGCAATACACGGGGCGATCGCCCCTGGGCACGAATGGCACGGTCGTGTCGCTCCCGCAGGCGGCACAGACGGTGGAGTAGCGCTGCTGCGTGACCCCGCCCCGGCGGGGACCGCGGGATCGGCCGTCTCCGCCGGAGCGCGCGTTGGTCGAACGTCCGTCTTGTGGCGAGAGCGAATCGGCACGCTCGTAAAGGGCGAGCAGATCGATGTTCCGGCTGGCCCGGCTCGCCCCCCGGCAAGCTGGGCACTGTGCTGGCGTCTCGAGCCCCCGGTCGATCCGGAATTTCGCCTCGGCAGCGGGAACGACGAATTGGCTCCCGCACGACGTGCAAATGTTCTCCATGCTGGTCGTCATGAACCGATTGCCTTTCGTGCTAGAAAACGTGCGATGTTGCCTCGGCGACCGCATGCGAATCCCGGTCATGGTACCGCGCCCGACGATCGCGAGGGGTCACGGTGGGGACGCTCGATAGAGATTGCCGATCACATCCTCGATCGCGGGCTCCTCGATCGCCATGTCCCTGACCGATCCGATTGAGCTCACGGATTGAAGCACCCTGGTTGCACTGAGGGCATCCCTGTTGAAGCTGAACCGGACGCGCGGTCCCTCCCGGTCGACGATGGCAATTCCGGGCTCGAGCGTGGCGTCCGAGAGGCGTTCGGGCACGTCGTCGAAGTCCACGATCAGTTTGCTCGCGGTGCCATAGCGCTGCCGCAAAGCCGCCAGCTCGCCGTCGTACATGATCCGGCCCTTGTCGATCACGATGATCCGGCGGCAGAGTCGCTCGATGTCCGCAAGGTCATGGGTCGTGAGCAGGATCGTGACATGAGTTCGGTAGTTGAGCTCCGTCAGGTAATCGCGGATGCGCGTCTTGGCGACGAGGTCAAGCCCGATCGTTGGCTCGTCAAGATACAGGATGGGTGGCTCGTGGAGCAGCGCGGCGGCAAGGTCACCCCGCATCCGCTGGCCCAGCGAGAGCTGGCGGACGGGCGTGGCGAGGAACGGATGCAGGTCGAGCAGGTCGATTGCGGCAGCGTAGTTGCGCGCGAACCGATCAGCGGGCACCCGGTACATGTAGCGGAGCAGCTCCAGCGACTCCGAGAGCGGCAGGTCCCACCAGAGCTGCGTCCGCTGCCCGAAAACGACACCGATCTCGCTGGCCAGTGCTCGCCGGTCCTCCCAGGGGACGTGGCCGGCAACGGTCGCCGAGCCCGCCGATGGGACAAGGATGCCCGTCAGCATCTTGATCGTTGTCGATTTACCCGCGCCGTTGGGACCGATATAGCCGACGATCTCTCCCCGGTCGATCCGGAACGAGATATCGCGAACCGCGGTCACAGACTGGCCATCGCGCGTCATCAGCCCTCGCAGGGCCCCAAACGCGCCCTTCGGCTGATCCCGGATCCAGAACTCCTTGGTGAGGCCATCCGCCTCGATGATCGGATCACCACCGGTCTTCCCGATTCGTTGAACTTGCTGGCCCACGGATGCGCCTCCAGAACCGAGCCTGATTCGGACGTTGTCAACTCCCCGCCGAGCGGTAGTGCCGGAGCGCCAGCCGCCAGCCCCAGGCAACCGCTCCGCAGAATGCCAGCGACGCGAACGGAGCGACGAATGACGCGATCCTCGGCAGGCCGAGCGGATCCGGCTTGTCGAGGATGTAAAGGGCGGGATAGTAGGTCAGGAACCCGATCGGGATGAACCACAGGAAGAGGTTGCGCAGCAGCCGGTCGAAGATGTGCAACGGATACTGCCCCAGATCCGACCCGCCGTAGGTGAAGGCGTTGACTGCCTCGATCGAATTGACGGTCCAGAAACTGACGATCGCCTCGACTGTGAAGAGCGCGAGAAACAGGAACGCGCCGCTGGCGATGACCACGCTCAGGTAGATCACCTTGAGCGCGGTCCACTCCACATCGACGAGCCGGACCGCGACCCCGAAGACCAGCAGTCCCTGGGCCAGCAGTCCGAGATGGCGAAGCGAGACCTCGTTGACCAGTGCCTGGACATACGCGGACATCGGTCGGACCAGGATGCGGTCGAAGGTGCCTTCCCGGATCATTCCCGGAACCGACCCGATCCCCTCGGCGAAGATGTCACCGATGCTGAACATCACCATGCTCAGCCCGTGCAGGAAGAGCACCTCCGACAACGTCCACCCACCAAGGTTCGAGAAGCGCTGAAAGAGTACCCAGAGCACCAGAATCTCGGCGAAGTTGATGATGAAGTTGCCGCCAATGCCCATCAGGAACGACGCGCGGTACTGCATCTGCCCGCGAACCCGCAGCGCCGCGATGCGCCCGGCGATCGCCAGATCTCCTCTGATTGCGCTGACGCTATCCACCGTGCACGACGACCTTTCGCGTGCCCCGGGCAAGGAGCCAACGCGCTCCCGCGGTCATCGCGATGATCCAGAAGCACTGGAACAGGAGCCCAAGCCCCGGATGAATCCGGCCGAGGTAGATCTCGTTCGGGACCATGATGATCGCCCGGAACGGCAGTGCCTCCGCCACGAGCCGGAGCGGCGTCGGGAAGAACGCGAGCGGGATCAGGAATCCTGAGAGCAGGTTGATCACTGCCATCGAGAGATAGTTGATGCCCCGGTGGTCGAGTACCCAGAAGCCAGCGAGGTTCAGACAGAAGCGAAAGACGAAGCTCACGATCACGGCCAGCGGAATCGACGCCATGAAGGCGATCCCATGGAGGACCGATCGGGGAGCGAGCACATCGAACAGGAGGGTGCCGATCGCGAATGTGGGAATCCCCCTGACCAGGAAGTGCGCCGCCGCCCGACCCAGATCCCGCGCGAGCCAGTACGTGA
>CADCWJ010000233.1 GCA_902806365.1 uncultured Thermomicrobiales bacterium | reverse complement strand
ATGCGTCGGCGCAAGACATCCGCGACTCGTTCGGAGGTGCTGCTGCGGTCGAACAGGGCAACGTCGGCGGCAGCCGTGCCCAGCCAGCCCAGCTCTGCGTCACGGATCGGATCGGTTGCTTCTCCGGAGGCTGCCATCGGTCCATCATCGCCCGACGCCGGCCGGTAATCCAGATTCGTCCCCGGATCCTCTTTCGGACTTGTTCAACGATTCCCTAGTGTGTGGCGCACGCCGGAGCGCTGACGAATCTTGTTGACACCACTGGAGCGTCGATGTCACACACACCAGACGAAGGGTCTCGCGCGGCCGGGGCCGAGTCGGGAGCCACGGCCGGCCGAGGTGACGTCGCTCCCCCGCCCGACACTCAGCTGAGCGGTCGCAACAAGTTCCTGGGCGCGATGTTCCTGATGGCAACATCGGCGATCGGTCCGGGTTTCATCACTCAGACCACCACGTTCACCGACCAGCTCATGGCCGCCTTCGCCTTCGCGATCCTGGCCTCGATCCTGTTCGACATCGCCATCCAGCTGAATGTTTGGCGGGTGGTCGGGGTCGCCGGCCGACGCGCTCAAGACCTGGCGAACAGCGCATTTCCGGGATCCGGTTACGTCCTCGCTGCGCTCGACGTACTGGGCGGTCTGGTCTTCAACATCGGCAATATCGCCGGCACGGCTCTAGGTCTCGACGCCATCTTCGGCCTGGACGTGCGGATCGGTGCTGCCCTCTCGGCAGCCTTGGCCATCGCGATTTTCCTGGTACGCCAGGCCGGGGTGGCGATGGACCGCGTCGTCGTCCTGCTGGGCGTGGTGATGATCGGGCTGACCAGCTTCGTCGCCATCAACACTCAGCCCCCCGTGGGCGAGGCGCTGCGCCAGACGATCGCCCCGGAGACCGTCAGCTTCCTGGTGATCACCACCCTCATCGGTGGCACCGTCGGCGGCTACATCGTCTACGCCGGCGCGCACCGGCTGGTGGACAACGGCATCAAGGGTGAGGAGTTCGTGCCCCAGATCACCCGCAGCTCCATCGTGGGCGTGCTCATCACCGGCCTGATGCGGGTGCTGCTGTTCCTCGCGATCCTCGGGGTGGTCGCCGGTGGCAAGGAGCTGGACCCACTCAACCCGGCAGCGTCGGCCTTCGAGCAGGCGCTCGGAACGGCCGGCCGGATCGTCTTCGGCGTCATCATCTGGGCTGCTGCCATCACATCGGTGATCGGCGCCTCGTACACCTCCACCTCCTTCCTCAAGGTGCTGGGCCCGTGGGTCAGCCGCTGGGAGCGCTGGGTCGTCTGCGGGTTCATCGTCGCCTCCACCAGCGTCTTCCTCATCGCCAAGACCACACCGGTCACGCTGCTGATCTTCGCCGGCGCCTTCAACGGCCTGATCCTGCCCTTCGGACTCGGCATCCTGCTGTGGATCGCCGCCCGCCGGCGTGACCTTCTCGGCGGATACAGCTATCCCACCTGGCTGCTGGTCATCGGCGTCGTGGCATGGGTGTCGACGATCTACCTCGGGTACAACTCGCTGACCGGCCTCAGGGGGCTCTTCTAGGTGGAGACGATGACCGCGATCGACCTCAACAGCGACCTCGGCGAGGGTTTCGGCCACTGGGCTCTGGGAGACGACGATGCTCTGCTCGACATCGTCACCAGCGCCAACGTCGCGTGCGGCTTCCACGCAAGCGATGCCTCGATCATGCGCCGCGTCTGCGAACGCGCTGTGCAACAAGGTGTCGCGATCGGCGCACAGGTCGGATACCGCGACCTCCCCGGGTTCGGGCGGCGGTTCATCGACATCGAGCCCGCTGCCCTGACCCAGGACGTCATCTACCAGGT
>CADCWJ010000232.1 GCA_902806365.1 uncultured Thermomicrobiales bacterium | reverse complement strand
GGGTTCCTCCAGTTCGTCGTAGAGATCGAATGGCCTCCGCCGTCGATCATCCGAACGTGAAGCAATAAGCCTCCACCCCCGAATCGAGAAACTCGATCTCGAACCGTCGGTCGGCGATGGGCTTCGGTTGGCGGATCAGCTGGTACAGCCTCTGTTCGGCAACCGTGCCGTTGCCCCCCTCGTCGACCTCGGTTCCGTGAGCGACGCCCGGCGGCTCTCCGTCGATGAGCACGCGAAACGGCACCGACAGACCTCGCTCGACCGGTCCCATCACGAGGTTCACGTCGCGCGCGTGGAACCGGATCGCGATCCGTCCGGGTGCCTCGTTGAGCATCGCCGCGTGCTCGGCAAGCGTCCAGACGCCCGACGGGGCCCACTCGTTCAAACTAAGCCGCGACGGCTCGGGATAGTCGTGAGGCTCGTCGAACCGTTCACCGTCTGGAGACGCGAAGCCGTAAGAGCGCCCATAGCTCAGGTATGTCTCGGGCGATCTCACGTTGGTCCAATCCGCCGCCACCTCGGTGCCCTGGGGGTCGACGGACACACTCGCCGGATCGAAGCCTTCCTTGCCCGCTTCGCGCAGCAGCTGCTGAACAGCCATCTCCGACATGGCGTACGCACCCTCGCCGAAGTGGTGGTACCGGATCCGTCCCTGCCCATCCGCAATGTACAGCGCCGGCCAGTAGTGATTGGCGAAGGCGCCCCAGACGGCGTAGTTGCTATCGAGTGCGATCGGGTAATCCACCCTCATGTCCCGGGCGGCCGCGATCACGTTGTCGACGTTCCGCTCGAACCCGAACTCGGGCGTATGAACCCCGATCACGCTCAAGCCCTGATCGTGGTATTTCGCGGCCCACTCACGCACGTACGGCAGCGTTCGCAGCCAGTTGACGCACGTGTACGTCCAGAACTGCACCGCGACGACGCGTCCGCGGAGCCCCTCGGGCGTCAGCGGCTCGGAGTTGAGCCATCCGGTCGCGCCCTCGAAAGGCGGCAGGCGGCCCTCGCTCGGCAAGATTTCCGTTCCGGCCTCCCGATGCGCGGGGAAGAGGTTCCGTAAGAGGCTCATCGCAAGCCACCTCCGTTCTCGCGGTACGGGGCCAGGAACTCCGTCAGCGCGGCCAGGAACTCGTCGGGTGCCTCCTCGGCGAGCCAGTGCCCAGCGTCGGGGATGACCACGCTCTGCACGTCGTCCGCGACGAGCTTCATCGCCTCCGCGGACAGGTCCCCGACGCTTGCCGTTCCGCCGATCACCAGGACGGGCATCGTCAGCCGCCGCGTCTTGCGCTCCTCGCTCTGCGCGAAGTCGACGTCGAGCGCCCGGTACAGCTCGAAGCTGCCGCGCAGGGCTTCGGGGTCGGAAGCGAGGCGGTCGATGTAGTACTTGACGACCTCGTCGGGCAGTGGTGTCCCGGCCCAGGCGGCGTACTCCGCGCCGAAGAAGATGTCCTCCCGTCCCC
>CADCWJ010000231.1 GCA_902806365.1 uncultured Thermomicrobiales bacterium | reverse complement strand
TGCCGCTGTCAGCACGACCGCTCATGAGAAGTCCCGACCGATCCGGTGCCCTTGTATCATGTCGCATTTCAAGGTGCTGTTATGTCCAAGAGTCAGCCCAGTTTCGCTGAGTGTTCCACAGAGACTTCGACAACCTCAGCATGACGGTGGGGTGAATCCCAACCCGTGCCTGCGGAAAATGGCGGGGACGCCCATATGCGCTGAGCGCTCCACAGATGCCTTCAGGATCCCGCCTCAGTTTCGTAAGGGTGAGGGCGGTAGTCACGAACGCATCCCGTCGCCTTCCACAATCTCGCGCACCACCCCCTCCAGATCCGGCTCCACGATCGAGATGTCGGAAACCGGATGCCGCGCGATCACCACCGCGATCAGATCGGTGACGGCAATCACATTCGGATCGAACCGGATCAGCACGCGTGCCGCCGAGCGTTCGACGACCTCGGCGCCCGCGATCCCGAGCCCAACCGGCGCCGAGGCGGATACCTCGTCGCCGTCCAGTGCCAGCGTCACGTCGAGCATCCGGTGCGGCGCATACCGCCGTTTCAGCACGTCGACCGGCCCGTCGTAGAGCACCTTGCCCTTGTCGATGAAGATAATCCGATTGCAGAGCCGCTCGACATCGGCCAGGTCGTGCGTCGTTAGCATGATCGTCGTCCCGGTCTCGCGGTTGATCTCCTCGATGAAGCGCCGGGTTCGCTCCTTGGCGACGACATCGAGCCCAACGGTCGGCTCGTCGAGATAGAGGATTCGCGGCTCGTAGAGCATCGCCGCCGCGAGGTCACCGCGCATCCGCTGCCCGAGGCTGAGCTGCCGTACCGGCGTCGCCAGAAAGGGGTCCAGATCGAGCAGCTCGGTCATCCGCGCCAGGTTGCGCCGGTAGCGCCCGGGCTCCATCCGGTAGAGCTTGCCGATCAGCTTCAGGGAGTTGGCGAGCGGGAGATCCCACCAGAGCTGGGTGCGCTGCCCGAAGACGACGCCGATCTGGAGTGCGTTGCGCTCGCGGTTGCGCCAGGGCACCAGGCCGCCGACCTCGACGTGCCCGCTCGTCGGGACCAGGATCCCGGCAAGCATCTTGATCGTCGTCGACTTGCCGGCGCCGTTGGACCCGAGGTAGCCGATCAGCTCGCCCTCGTCGATCGCGAACGACACCCCCTCGACGGCGCG
>CADCWJ010000230.1 GCA_902806365.1 uncultured Thermomicrobiales bacterium | reverse complement strand
TTCGCGATCGCGGAGAACTTCGGGCGTGCCGGAGCGACCGTCGCGCTCAACGATCTCTCATCGGATCGCGTTGAACGAGCGTCGGCCGAGCTCGCCTCCTCAGGAATCGCGTGTCGGGGATTTGCGGCTGACGTGCGCGACGCACGAGCGGTCCACAGGATGGTCGACCAGGTCGTCGCTGAACTGGGCGTGCCAGATGTGGCGATCGTCAATGCTGGGATCTATCCGAACACGCCGTTCCTCGAAATGACCGAAGAGGAATGGGACCGGGTGATGGACACGAACCTGAAGGGCACGTTCCTGACCTGCCAGTCCGTTGCCAAGGCGATGGTGTCAGCCAACCGGGCAGGGCTGCTCGTGACGATCGCATCGGGCGCGGGGAACACGGCGCTCTGGGGATGGAGTCACTACTGTGCATCGAAGGCGGCGGTCGTGATGCTCACCCGCGCGATGGCGCTGGAACTCGGAGAGCACGGGATCCGAGTCAATACCGTCCTGCCAGGATACATCGACGTTCCGGAGGGCGGAAGGCACCTAGACGAGGCGTACAAGCGTGCCGCCCGGTCAGCGAGTCCCATTGGTCGACACGGCGTACCGGGAGATGTCGCCAATGCGGTACTGATGCTTGCCTCCCCGTTCGCCGCCTACATCAGCGGTGCCGCGTTGACGGTCGACGGAGGGGCCAGCGCCGGCAGGATCGGTGTTCGTCCCACGAGCTGACCCGAACCTCTCCCGCACTCCGTACCCGAGTACGCGAAGGGGCCAGCCGGACGGGTTCCCTTGTCCGCCCACCTCCAGTTGGTGCCTGGCTTCGGGGCCTTCCCCGCTCCTGCCCCGCGATGGCCATCTCGCGCTCAGCCTACCGACCATGCTCCCTGCCAGGTCCAATACGTCCCCCACAAGCTGACGTCCGTCCAACAGGCGAGCCCATCCGCGTCCTGTCGGCGACAAAGAGGACGACTGGGACGCGTGACGTTACCGTTCCGAGTGGGGCACACTCAAGATGGAGCTGGTGGGCCCGTGAGACGCGTTCGATCGTTCAGACCTCCGGGCCCAGGCCGCCGAGATCCGGCGCATCTCGGCCGCGGCGGAGGCAGCGAAAATCCCGGCGTATCACAACTACCCTGCGTTCCGAACGGTTGAAATCAAGAAAGACACGGTGACTATCGAGTCGACGCCGCCGGACTTCACGCTCTTCTTTCGAGCTGGCGCGAAGGGTGGCGACCCCGTGAAAAGCAGCGATGCCGACCCGGCGAATTCCGGGTCGGCATCGACGTCAGGGTATCTACCCGACGCTACTCTAGCTGGCGGAAGCGACGGGGGTCGGGGCCGCGTGCTAGAGCTGTTCGCGCCTCGCCGTGTCCTGGTTCCCGACCTGCGGCCATCCCGCGATCAGATGGTGTGTGGTTCCGGGCTGCGGTACGCCCGAAGGGCGAGGCGGCTCACGCCGACTGAGGAGACCGCGATCCGCGCTCTTGCCTCGACCAAGAGCCTGCGGTCGCTGGCGGCCAAGTTCGGGGTCAGCCATGAAACGGTACGGTCGATCTG
>CADCWJ010000229.1 GCA_902806365.1 uncultured Thermomicrobiales bacterium | reverse complement strand
GGGGCGGAGATGCCCGCCGCCGAATGCTCCGTCCGAACCGGGATCGTCCGCGGCCGAGCCTCGTCGGCCTTCGGCAGCCGGATCGTTAGCACCCCGTCCTTGAACTCGGCCGCGGCCGCGTCCGGCCTGACCGCGGTCGGTAGGTTGACCGTCCGCTCGAATGCCCCGTAGCGCCGCTCCCGGAGTACCCAGCGCCCGGAATCAGCGGCCTGCTCGGCTTCTTCCTTGCGCTCGCCACGGATCCGCAAACGGTCGCCAAGGACCGTGATCTCGACGTCGTCGGGCGACACCCCTGGGACCGAGGCGGTTACCTCGAAGAACTCCCCCATCTCCTTGATGTCCAGGGCGAGGCCTACCGCCCCCTGGGTCGGCGGAGTCGCCGGACCGCCGGGACGGCCACGGCTGACGAAACTATCTTCGAGCAGGTTGTTCATTGCCTCGCGCAGGCTGACGATGTCACCCCAAGGGTCCCAACGCGTCGAGCTCATCGACCGCACCTCCTCTCGCACTCGATACGAGGCATCTCCGGCAACAGCCGGGCCTGCCCGTCAAGTGTAGCCACAGCGGCGCCTGACGGCGAAGGATCGACAGGGTTACCGAATTGACACCGGTTCGATGGCTCGCCATCCTCGCCCTGTGGAAAAGTTCGACCAGCCGGTGACCCCGGCGGAAACAGGCGCTCGATCCGATCGACCCTCGGTGCCCGGCTTTTGGAGCTGGCGGAAAGTCCGTGCCTACGTATCGCTGACCCACCCGGTGCCGATTGCGATCGTCATGATCGCCACGGCCGCGTTCGCGGCAATCTTTGCGGAGGGGCTGCCTCCGTTCCGGCTCGCCGCCACCTTGCTGCTGGCGATGCTTGGTGGGCAGCTTGCGATCGGCGCGCTCAACGAGCTCGTCGATGTCGAGCTCGATGCCGCGTCCAAACCTTGGAAACCCATCCCGTCCGGCGCGGTAAGCCGGTTCGGCGCCAGGATGATCGCCGCCTGCGGGCTTGGCATGGCAGCGCTCTTCGGGGCGTCGCTCGGCGTCGCCGCACTGCTCCTGCTGTTCGTCGGAACGGGCTTGGGGCTGGCGTACGACCTCTGGTTGAAGCGGACCCCGTGGTCGTGGCTGCCGTACGTTCTCGCGCTGCCGTTGCTTCCGATTTGGGTCAGAACCGTCGTCATCGGGTTCGATGCCCGGTTGCTGTTGCTCTACCCGCTGGGCCTGGGCGCGGGGGCAGCGATCCATCTCGCCCAGGCGCTTCCCGATTGCGAAAGCGATCGCGCGGCGGGACTGAGGAATCCCGTCAGCCGCCTCGGGGAGCGGCGATCGTTGAT
>CADCWJ010000228.1 GCA_902806365.1 uncultured Thermomicrobiales bacterium | reverse complement strand
GACGTCATCGGCGGTGTGCGCGGTGGAGAAGAATCCGCCGGAGTGGAAAAGATGAACTCCCTCGACCAGCATCCCGATCTCGAAGGTTTGCGCCAGGTTGTCCCCGCCGCTGGCCTTCAGGTATTCGGAGTCCAGCCCCTCGGGTGTGTGGAGGTCGCCCGCGGTCCGGTTGCTCGCACCCTTGCCGATCGCGATGTGGAAAACCGAGCTCTCGCCCCAGGCCACGGCAGGCACGTCGAGATCGGTGAAGGTCGTGTTCAGGCCAATCCGAAGCTGCGTCGCGAGATCGTCACAATGTTGCTGGACGGCGGGATCCTCACACTTGCGCAAGCAGGCGAGGCCGGCCGCCGCCGCGAGCGGGTTCGCGTTGTAGGTGCCGGCCTGCGCCACGCGGCGGGTGGCGTTCCAACCCGGCTCGTCCTTGAAGGCGATCATCTGCATCAGGTCGGCGGAACCGGCGACGGCGCCGCCCGGCATCCCCCCCGCCACGATCTTGGCCATCGTCGTCAGGTCGGGTGAAACGTCGAAGCGCTGCTGCGCCCCGCCCGGTGCCCAGCGGAATCCGGTGATCACCTCATCGAAGATCAGCACCACGTCGTACTTCCGGGTCAACAGGCGGACCTGTGCGAGGAAGCTGGAATCGACCGGAAAGAAGTCTTCGAAAATATGCCGTTGGTCGATTCGTATGCTCGCCCGCCGTTTCGCCAGCGAAGGCCACGGCCCGGGGGACAGGGGTCGCCCGGGATTATGCATGGCAGGCCGTTTTCCGATCGGGAGCGTCATTCCGCGACGTTGATGGTCGCCGCGGAAACCACCGTGAAGCTTCGCTTCACCGGGCCGCCATCAGGCGGCCCCTGCACATGACGATTGGCACCGATCCGGACAGACGCTAGCCGAACAATCCTTCGTCTTTCATCCGCGATGTCACCGTGCGGGTGGCGTCGACGGTCTTGTCGACGTCATCGGCGGTGTGCGCGGTGGAGAAGAATCCGCCGGAGTGGAAGAGATGCACCCCCTCGACGAGCATCCCGATCTCGAAGGTTTGCGCCAGGCTGTCTCCACCGCTGGCCTTCAGGTATTCGG
>CADCWJ010000227.1 GCA_902806365.1 uncultured Thermomicrobiales bacterium | reverse complement strand
TACATGTCGATGAGCAGGACCGTAGCCGTCGACGTTCTCGCCTCGCGGTCGATCACCTCGAAATCGTCCGCGCCCAGTTGGACGGGTGTGCCTGGTCCGCGACGCATGATGCCGTTCATCACCGTCCGCGGGAGGTCAAGCACAAAGGAGTCGCCAAATTTCCATGGTGAGCTGGAATCAGCGATTTCCCCGGAGGTACCGGCCCGCCTGACATCGTGTTCTCCGATATCCTTGTCCTGCAGCGACGAGAAGATGTCAGTCAGCGCATGCTCGCCGAGCTTGCGAATCGCCCTCGGCGTGAGCTCCAGTCCATCCATCCCGGTCGACGCCAGTCCACTGTCGATCATGTCCTGCTCGAGTCGCGTCCATTTGTTCAGCCAGTCGCGGTCCTGCTCGCTCAACACGCTTTGGAGCATCTCAGGATCCAGTCCCTGAAGGTCCCCGAGGCGCGTGACCTGCTGGAGCTGCGACTCGACCGCCTCCATTTTTGCCGCTCGGTCCAGAACGTCCATCGCGACGTTGAGGGGAAGCTCCTGATCCCCATGGAACTCGGACTGCGAAAGGCCGGAGGGCTGCGGCTGACCCAGGAACGATTGAAGCTGTGCCAGCTCGTCTTCGATCCCAGCGTCCCGGATCGCCTTCGCCATCAACGACTGGAGCTCGGCGCGCTGCTCGGGACTCAGCATGCTCGCCAGCGCCTGCATCGCGGCCATCCGTGACTGCAGGCGTTGGGCGATCTCCTCCATGTTCTCGGCGCGGCCCCCCAGCATGTTCGCCCACTTGTTGTTGAGGCGATCCATGTCGACATCCTGCCCGGCTTGCGCCTGCCGGAACGCCTCGTTCAGGTCTCGCAGGAACTCCCTGGTCTGCTCCGCATTTCCCTGGCCCTCTCCGGCCGCACCCATCAGATTGTTGAAGAGCGAATCCGCCACGTTCTTGCGGAGCTCTTCGAGCAAGTCCTCGAAGTCCTGCTCCGCCTGGCGATCGATGAACCCGTATTGCTGAAGCGCCGAGATCCGTGACGCCGTATCGTCTGGCAGACCGTCGAGCGCATCGCGACGCTTCTGGAGAAGGTCGTTCAGGCGCTCGACATCCTCTGGATGGGCACTCTCGGGGTCGGCCTGCGCGCCGGCGCGGTCTTCGAGCGTGGCACGTTCCTTCGCGACGATGGCGTCGAGGCGCTCGCGCACGTCTCCAAGTACCGAGTCGAAGTTGAACCGGTCGAGCAATTCCTGCCGCTGCTTCTTTAAACGATCGAGCAGATCACGGAGACCGGGCGCGTGACTTCCGTCCGGATTTCGCATTCCCCAGCGAAACGCCCGCCGCATCGCGAGATCGAGATTCCCGTCCCGAAGCAGATCCTCGGTCAAGGCGTCCATAACGTCGTCGGGATTGAGCGACGCGTCGTCGCTCCCATCCCAGAGCGTATACCGGTAGGTGACGGGGAAGTGCTGGGGCATGCGTGCCTCCATGTGCCAATGTCTGGAACGGTGTCTGCCTACCGGTGCGAATAACGTGCGCCGCCGCCATCCCGGGCACTTCGGCGGCTGAGCTTGCGCGTCTGGTGCAACCCTTCGAGCACGAATTCCACGGCCGATGCCAATTCCGGCGGCGACGTTCCGTCGACCAGCGAACCAACCACGTCCTTCATATCGTCGACGGCGCTGATCTGATGGATATACGAGAAGGAATCGGCCTGATCCGATGTTTCAACAGTGAGGCCGTTGTCGAATGCAAGGAGCAACATGTCGAGCCTGGACGGATCGACGGTCCGCAGGAAGACCGTCCGGACCGCTTCGCCGATGATGCGCTCGACGACCTGCTCGTCTCTGCCCTCGCCAAACGTCTCCAGCTCGATCTTGCCCATTGTCGACGGATAGATCGCCGGGAGGTCGGAGATTCGCGGAACCGCCTTCGATTCGCCTGTGCGGATCGAGCGCCGCTGCGCATTCGCAATCGCGGCTTCGGCATTGGCCACGGTCATCCGCACCGACACGCCGCTTCGTTGGGAGATGTCCGGGGATCGCCGGGCATGGTGCGAGATCTCCGCCATTACTTCCTGCATGAACCCCGGAAATACGACCTCGACGTCCGGCGCGCAGTAGCGGTCACGCTCCTGCTCCATGATCTCGACTTCGAGCTCGATCTCCCGGGGATAGTGCGTGCGAATCTGGGATCCGAAGCGGTCCTTCAGCGGGGTAATGATCCGGCCCCGGTTGGTATAGTCCTCCGGGTTGGCGGACGCAATCAGGACAATGTCGACCGGCAGACGGATCTGGAAGCCGCGAATCTGGATGTCACGCTCTTCGAGGATATTGAGCAACCCGACCTGGATCCGTTCGGCGAGGTCCGGCAATTCGTTGAGATTGAATACGCCACGGTTCGTTCGTGGAATCAAGCCAAACGAGATGACTTCCTCGTTGCTCAGGTACCGCCCTTCCGCGACCTTGATCGGATCGACTTCCCCGATCAGGTCTGCCACCGTCGTGTCGGGGGTCGCCAGCTTCTCGGCGAACCGTGAGGAGCGATGCACCCACGCGATCGGCGTGTCGTCCCCCAGTTCGGCGACCGTCTGCCGTCCGAAGTAGGAGATCGGCGCCAGGGGGTCATCATTCACTTCCGACCGCGCGATGATCGGGGCCCATTCGTCGAGCAACTGAATCAGGTCGCGAGCCAATCGCGTCTTGGCCTGGCCGCGCTCTCCGAGAAAAATGATGTCGTGACCCGCGAGAATGGCATTGTAGACCTGCGGTACGACCGTTTCGTCATACCCTTTGATGGCCTCGAAAACCGGGCGCTGGGCCCGCAACGCCTCGATCAGGTTCGTCCGCAGTTCGGTCCGGACGGGTCTGCTCGTGTAACCGGACTGCTTGAGCTCGCGCAGGGTCGTTGGCTGAGCTGGTGTTGCCATGTCACGTTCCTTGCTGGTCGGGGATGAAGGACGGAAGTCAGCACGGTAGGGGCGATGCGTCGAGTCCCGGCGCTGCCTTCGGGCATGAACCAGGGCCTGGCGCGGCAGCCGCCTGGATCATACTTCAGCGCACGACTCGTGGCCCCGGCTGCCCTGGCCATACGGGTGGGCGTGCCCGTTCGCTTGGGATCGTGTCCAGCACGAGCCGCGCCATCAGGAACCGGGTCGCTTCCGCGTAACCCACCACCCGGTTTTCACGTTTCGAGAGGCCATGCCCCTCGTTGTCGAAGACGCGGAGCTCCACGTCCCGGTTCCTCTCCGTCAGCGCGGCCACGATCTGCTCCGCTTCGTGAAGTGGTACACGTGGGTCATTTCGGCCGTGGATCACGAAGAGTGGTGTCGTGATCGCATCGACGTGGTTGATCGGCGAGATGCGCTCTAGCAGCTCCCGGTCCTCTTCGAGCGACCCATACTCCTCCGCCCGGTGTGCACGCCGCCACGGTCCAGTCCGCTCCATGAAGGTGACGAAGTTGGCGATGCCGACCACATCAACGGCAGCCGCCCACAGGTTGGGATAGAAGCAGATCGACGCGAGCGTCATGTAGCCGCCATAGCTCTGGCCCATCACTCCGATTCGATCGGCCCGAACATCATCGCGGGTTCGGAGCCATTCGACCGCCGCCGCCACATCGCGCACGGCGTCCAGGCGCAGCTCCTTGTCGTCGAGATGGGCGTACGACTTCCCGTACCCCGTACTGCCGCGCACGTTGAGCGAAAGCACCGCCATACCGAGCGACTGCATCAGCTGGTCGGTCGGCACCGCGGACGAGTACTGGAGGCGTCGCTGGCTTTCCGGCCCACCGTGAACCTCGACCAGTACCGGGAATGGTCCATCACCCTCCGGCCGGAACAAAAAGGCCGGGACCTCGCGGCCATCGAACGTCGGGAAGTGCACCAGTTCCGGTTCGACGACCGGCGGCTCCGCCAGCGTCGCGGGAAGTCCGATCGTGTCGACCTTCCCGTCCAGCCCGGCCAGGAAAATGCTTGACGGCCGGGTTGCGGTCGACATTCCGAACGCGAGGAGCGCGGAGTCGGGCGACCAGTCCATCCGGTCAACCGTGCCCCTCGGCAGGTCGAGCCGCATGTCCGCTGCCAGGCTCTCGATCGACCGGATGTAGACCTCCGACCATCCATCCCGGTTGACACTCCAGGCCAATCGCTTTCCATCGGGCGAGACCTGAAACAACTCGATATCCCATTCGGACTCGACGACCGCCGAGCTGTTCATGGACGCCAGATCGATCCGATTGAGCTGGACGAACTCGCGACCATGGTTGTGCAACACCCACACCGACAGTTGATCCGGATGAAAGGCGGCACCAAAGATCCAGCACTCGTCGTCGCGCGGCGTCAGGGTCGTGGTCCTTCCGGCAACACGGTCGATCAACAAGAGCTCGGCATCGAGATTGGTTACATCCCGAATCACGAGCGCTCGGGAGCGGTCCGGGCTGAGATCGACAGGCATCGCCTGACCGGCACTCTCGAGCCAGACGTCCGATTCGGCGGCCGGCAGGGTGGTGCCAAGGATATCGAATGTCGCCTCGTCCCTGGCATTGGAGCGAAACAGCAGGGCGGAACCGTCGCGGCTCAGGTACCCCGGCTCGTGAATGCGACCGGCCCGGCCAACGACTGGCTGCGGCGCGGCGTCGACCGAGGAGAGATACCAGAGTTGCTGGCGCTCATCGCCTCCGCTATCCATCCCGAACACGATCGCGCCTGCCGCACTTCCCAGCAGTGTCTGCACTCGTTCGTCGTAGGCGGTAATAGGCCGGATCGACCTGTCGACAATGTCCACCACGCTTATCTGAGGGCGGCCGGTTCGATCGTCCAGCACCGCGACCGCGTGGGGACCGATGAAAACCGGACTCGACAATCCCGGGCGGTCGAAGAATGTCGCTGCCTTAACCTTCATCTGTTCGAGATCGAGCGGCTGTGTCGGTTCCGAAATCGTCACGTCATTGCCTCTCTGCTATCGTTCGATAGCTGGGCACTCAACCACACTCCCGACCGCCTGGCAAACAAACCGACCTGCTCGTCTCACGTTTGCACAGGAGACCCACCGCATGTCCACCAGACCGGCAATCATATCGATGCTCATCGCAGCCCTCCTGGCCGGATCGTCTCCGCGCGCGGCTCTCGCGCAGACGACGGACGACCGCAACGAGCGCTACGATGAGATCAACCTTGAGATGGAACGCATCCGCGAGCTGGACCTGCTCGCTCCGATCAATCTTTCGACCAGGACGCGGGCGGAGCTGCGGACGGAAACCATCACGGAGCTCGAGACCGACTACCCGACCATCGACCGGCAGAACGACAATCGTGTCCTTATCGCCTTTGGC
>CADCWJ010000226.1 GCA_902806365.1 uncultured Thermomicrobiales bacterium | reverse complement strand
TGCGCCAGACGAGCAACGACCCGGAAGCGATACGCGCCTCCGGGTTGTTGCCTGGTGACCTTGTGTCTGGATGTTCGAGTCCCGTTAGTTGACTGGTGTCGCCACCGGCGACGCGACTGGCGACGCAACCGGCGTAGCGACCGGAATCGTCGACTGTGCGACGAGCCCGCAAGCGACCCGTCCGCCACTCTCGCCGCTCGGGTCGGTGGTCAGGTCGTCCGGGTTGGCGTGGATCAGGAGGGCACTGCCGTCTTCGTCGGCCAGCGACGGATCCGCTTCCGGATCGAGCGTCAGGCCCTCTCCCTCGACGGTGATCTCGAACACGATCGAGCCATCGTCCTCAACCGTCAGGTTCCCGAGATCGCCGGCGTGATGGGGATCGGTGTCCGGGCCTCCATGAACCTCGCCGGTTGGATTGTAGTGTCCGCCCGCCGTCGCGAACGGGGGATCGCCCTCTGCCGTGCAATCGCCCACCGCGTGAAGGTGGATGCCATGGTCGCCGGGCTCCAGTCCGCTGTCCTCCGAGCTGGCGACCCGGATCAGGAGCCCACCGTCCGTCTCCTCGACCGAGCCGAAGGCCGCCGCGTTACCATCGGTGCCGATCAGCGTGAACGAGTTCTTCATTGGCTCTGCGACTTCTTCTTCCACGACCGCTTCCGGTGTGGCAGCAGGTGTTCCATCCTGCGCCAGCGCGGCCATGCCGCCGCCGAGCGCGATTGACGACGCGAGGATGCCCCCAAGGAACGTTCGTCCCAACGCTTCTTTACCGAACATACAACCTCCCGCACCGGGCACGTTCCGGAATCTGACGCGTTGGCTCACCCCTCTGGCGACGCGCATCTCCCTTGACGGGTGTGCCTCGATTGCTGTTGCCCCCAAGTGTCGCAACAAGAGTGCCAGATGGCAATCGCCCGCCACTGACATGCTGAATGCGGCGATGATGCGCTCAGTACGCAACAATGTGGCGCGGCAATCCCGCAAGATCGTGGATCGTTCGGACCCTGGCGCCAGGCAGCGTGACACGGAGCAGGTCCGCGACCGCATCGGTCTGTGACGGGTCCAGCTCGAACCCAGCAGCGCAACGTGCCGCTCCACCGGCAACGAGCGTCCGTGGCAAGTCTGCTATCAGCAGGCGGACGAGATCGAGCCCATCGCCGCCGCCGTCGAGAGCCAGCGACGGCTCGGCGTCGAGGTCCGGATTTTCCGCGATCTGCGCCGGTGTGAGGTACGGCAGGTTGGCGAGCACCAGGTCGACCGGGCCAGCGATCGGTTGCAGGAGCGATCCCTGCACGAACGATAGTCGCGACCTCACGAGCGGATCATGCTGAAGGGCATTTCGCCGCGCGGTCGAGAGTGCCGCGGCGGAGATGTCCGTCGCGATGATGGTCAATGCGAGATCGGCCCGGGCCAGCGCGGCGAGGCCGATCGCGATCGCGCCGGAGCCGGTTCCGATATCGACGACGGTTGCCCGCTCCCGGGGCTTCAGCCACTCCAGCGCCCACTCGACGAGGAGTTCCGTCTCGGGCCGGGGAACCAGCACGTCGGGATCGACATGGAACGGCAGCCCCATGACCTCGCGCGTCCCGGTCAGGTAAGCAACTGGCTCCCCGGCCAGCCGCCGCCCGACAAGGACATCGAGCGCCTCGCCAACTCCCTCGCCGGCGGGCTCGGGCAGGCGGAGGAAGAGCCGCGCGCGATCGATCCCGAGCACATGCCGCAGCAGGACCTCGGCGTCGAGGCGCGGGGTCGCCAGCCCCGCCGCCGCCAGCCTTGCGGTGCTGTCATGCAAGAGGGTATGGAGCGTGGTCGTACGATCCCGGTCGCGGGACACGTGATCATCTTGCACAAGGCCCTCCCTGTTCACGCATCGCCAGCCTCTCGTATGATGCCCCCATTCGAATGGCGTCGATTGCGCGAGACAACGAGTTACGAGAGGTGAAGCCGATGTGCGGTCCGGAAGTCATGGCGAGTGTCAGGCAGCAGGTGCGGCAGGGGCGCGCGGTTGACCGCCGACGGTTCATTGGCGGCGCGGGCGCGATCGCCGCCGCTGGTGCGCTCGGGCCGCTTCGGGGACTGACTCAGGGCGCGACTCCGATCGCGACGCCGCTGGCCGGAGGACGGACCATCTCCTTTGAATCCGTCGTCAACCTCTCGCATTCGCTTACCCCCGAGTCACCGGTCTGGCCGAATCGCCCGCCGTTCCAGGTCGAAGCCGCGACGACCGTGGCGGTGGAAGGGTTCTACGCCAACATGCTCACCTATCACGAGCACGTCGGCACCCATATCGACGCGCCCGCCCACTTCGTCGACGGCGGTGACCCGGTCGACGCAATCGCTCCGGAGCGCCTCGTCGCGCCCCTGGTCGTGCTCGATGTTACCGCGCAGGCGGAGGCGGACGAGGATTACGCCGTCTCAGTCGACGACATCCTCGCCTGGGAGTCCGAGTACGGGCCGCTCCCCGATGGCGCCTTCGTCGCCTTCACCTCAGGCTGGGACGCCCGCTTTTCCGACGCCGAGGCATTCGTCAACCTCGATGCCGAGGGGGTCCAGCACTATCCCGGCTTCGCGCCGGACGCGGCGGTCTTTCTGATCGAGCAGCGCTCGATCGTGGGGATCGGCACCGACACGCTGAGCCAGGACCCCGGCAACTCGACCGACTTCGGAACCCATGTCGCGATCCTCGGGGCGGGGCTCTATGGAATCGAGGGGGCGGCCAATCTGGGCGAGGTTCCCGCCAGCGGCGCGACCGTGATCGTCGGCGCCCCGAACCATGCCGGCGGGTCGGGCGGCCCGGCCCGGCTGCTCGCGCTCGTCTGACCTGCCGGACGGGAACGACAACACCGGTGATCGCACGGGGCCCTGGGAGGTCGCCGCAGGTCAGGCGGCGGTGACCTCGACGAGGCCGGCGTCGGCAAGCCGCTCCGACTCGTCGGCGGAGCGGAGATCCTGCACCAGATCCTCGATCTCGCCGTTCATTACCGCCGGGATGTTGCTCAGGCTGCGCTTGATCCGGTGATCGGTAACGCGGTCCTGGGGATAGTTGTAGGTTCGGATCTTCTCGCTGCGCTCGCCGGAGCCGATCTGGGAGCGCCGGGCATCGCCGCGCTCGGTGGCGAGGCGCTGCTGCTCCATGTCGTAGAGCCGGGACCGGAGCACCGTCATCGCCTTGAGCTTGTTCTTGAGCTGGCTCTTCTCGTCCTGGCAAGTGACGACGATGTTGGTCGGGATGTGCGTGATCCGGACCGCCGAGTCGGTCGTGTTGACGCTCTGCCCGCCGTGGCCGGTCGAGCGGTACACGTCGATCCGGAGATCGTTGTCGGCGATCTGGATGTCGACCTCTTCGGCCTCGGGGAGAACGGCGACGGAAGCGGTGCTGGTGTGGATGCGGCCCTGGCTCTCGGTCGCCGGCACCCGCTGCACGCGGTGCACGCCACTCTCGTAGCGGAGGTAGCTGTAGGCGCCCTTGCCCCGGACCTCGAAGATGATCTCGCGGAACCCGCCCCCGTCGGTCTCGGTCGACGAGAGGATTTCGATCTTCCAGCGCTGGCGCTCGGCGTAACGGCTGTACATCCGGAACAGGTCGGCCGCGAACAGGGCGGCCTCGTCTCCACCCGTGCCCGCCCGGACCTCGACGATCACGTTCTTCTCGTCATTGGGATCCTTCGGGACGAGCAGCGAGCGGATCCGCAATTCGGTCTCGTCGAGCTGGCGCTGGAGCGATTGGAGCTCTTCCTGGGCCATCTCGGCCATCTCGCGGTCGGCATCGTTGGCCATGCCCCGTGTCTCGGCGATGGCTTCTTCTGTCGCCTGGTAGGCGCGCCAGGCGCTGACGACCGGGTCGAGATCGGCTCGCTCCCGGCCCAGCTCCATCAGCCGCTCGGGATTGGTGGCGATGGCCGGGTCGCCCATCATGTGGTCGAGCTCGCTGGAGCGGCGATCAAGCTCGTCGAGGTTGGAACGGAAGGCATCCATCGTGGCGGCCATGAGGTGATTCTCCGGTGAAACATGATCTGTTCGGGGCGGACCGGGAAGGACATGCGCTCCCGGTACGTGGTGGCGCAGCCGGCCGCGAGCGAAACCGTGCCACGCCCGTGCAGCAGGCAGGTCATATCCGGCGAGAGCGTCGCGTCAGGGCAAGTATAGTGCGCCCGCCGCGAGCGGCATGCCGGCCGCCGCCAGCTCGATCGTCGGGCGCGGGATGCACGGGCCATGGAAGAAGCGGACCTCGGTGCCGGTGTCAAGGGACTGGACCTGGATCGCGAGGTCATCGCGGTTCGCCAGGAAACCGTAGGCGGCCGCGCCGCTGTTGCCGATCGGGCTGGTCGTGAAGCCGTCGCGTGCCAGCGCCGCCTCGAGCGTTGGCACGTCGACCGGCTGCGACAGGAGCCAGGTGCGCTGCACGAACCCGTAGCCGTCTCGCCCTGTTGCCCGCCCGCAGTCGTTCTCGTCGATCAGTGTCGAGTCCGGCGGTCCCAGGCTCCGGAAGAGCACGTAGCGCTCCCCGAGTTCAGCGACCGCCCGCTCGATTTCGCGGCCATGGTCGCGCAGCGGGTCTGCCTGCTCCCGCAACGTGATCACCGCGACGGAGGCCACGGCGATGAGCGCGAGCGCGTAGACGGCGACCGCGATCAGCCGGGAGCGTCCCGAACGCAACCGCAGCACGATGAGCAGGAGGGCGATCAGCGAGACGATGGCGAGCCCACCGTAAAGGAATGTCGTCATCGCTCCGTAGTACCCTGATCCGGTGCCTGCGCTCCAGCGACGGTTGGTGCAACGTGAGCCTATTGAACCATGCCCGCGGGCGTCCGCGAACGGGGGAGCACGCGTGTTTCGACGGCCCGGCGACCAGATCATCGTTCGCTACCGGCGGCTCGGCCCGGTGACGTTTGCCGTGCCCCAGACGGTCGTCGAGGATGGTCCCGACCTGACGATCCTCTTCACCCACGCCGGGACGCCGATCAAGGAGCGCGTGCAACCGGACGGCACGGCGATCCCGCGCGAGATCGCCTACGATGTCCGCAGCGCGATTCCGGTCCTTGTCGGTGACGGGATCTGGAAATGGAACCACGTCTTGACGCTGCTCCGCCCAGGTGACGCCCACGATATTCGGCTCTTCTGGGGCGATGAGGACTGGACCTTTCGCGGCTGGTACGTCAATCTCCAGGCTCCGGTGAAGCGCGTCGCGGTCGGCTTCGACACGGCCGATCACGTGCTCGACATTTCGGTCGATCCGGCCCTGAACTGGCGCTGGAAGGACGAGGATGAGCTGGCGGACGCGGTCCGGATCGGTCGTTTCATGCCCGACGAGGCCATTGCGATCCGGGCCGAAGGGGAACGGATGATCGCCCGGATCGAGGCGCGATCATGGCCGTTCGACGCCGGCTACGAAACATGGCGTCCTGACCCCGCCTGGCCGATCCCAAACATCCCCGCCCACTGGAACGAGGACGAATGACCCGGCAACCTTCGCTCGCCATCCAGTCGCTGCGGATTCGCGAGGCCGCCCATGCGGACATCCCGCACCTGCTGGCGTTGCCGTTCAGCGGGGGGCTCTCCCTGAAGCACCAGGACCGGATCGAGCGTCAGGGCCGCGACGAGGCGCGGTACCTGCTAGCCGTCCGCGGTGGCCGGATCATCGGCCATCTGCTGCTGAAGTGGGACGGACCGTTCGACGAGCGCGTGCGAAAACTCGTCCCGGCGTGTGCGGAGGTCGAGGATTTCGTCGTCGCTCCCGAATGGCGTGGCCAGGGTGCCGGCGGGGCCCTGCTGACGGCAGCCGATGAGCGATGCCGTGAACGCGGGGTCCAGTGGATCGGCCTGTCGGTTGGCCTCGAGAATCCGTCCGCCCGTGCCATCTACGAGCATCGAGGATACGTCCCGGTGCCCGGCTCCGAGCACCGGGTGAGCTGGCTCCAGCCCGATGGGTCCGGAGGCGAAGTCGAGGCGCACGAGGATTGCGTCTACCTGGTCAAGGATTTGGCATAATGTCCGACGGCATGCCGCGCTGGCAGGCGGGCGATCCCGTCCTGCTTCGCTACGTGCGGAACTCGCCCGCCGACGTGATCCTGCCGGTCAGGATCGTCCACGACACCCCCGACGTTGTCGCGCTCTACGCGGCCGTCGGCACGCCGATCAAGGTGCAGGCAAAACGGGACGGCACCCGCCTCACTCGCGAGACGCCCTTTGTCGAGCGCGAGGGAATGATCGGCGGGCTGGCCGACGCCACCTGGACGACGAACCACGTCCTGATGCTGCACCAGAAGCTTCACGAGCCGGACCGGATGTCGGCGATCTGGCTTTTCTGGCGCGACCTGGAGTGGACCTTCCGGGGGTACTACGCCAACCTCCAGGCGCCACTTCGTCGCACGCCCCTTGGGTTCGACACTGCGGACTATCTGCGCGATGTCGAAATCCGCCCCGATTTCAGCTGGGCGTGGAAGGACGAGGACGAGTGGGACGCCGCGCTCGATCTCGGTCTTGTCGCCCGGGAGGTGCTGATCGCAGCGCGGGAAGAAGGCGAGCGGGTGATCCGGGACATTGCAGCGCGGGCGTGGCCCTTCGACGCCGGGTTCGAGACCTGGCGGCCCGATCCGGCCTGGTCGATCCCAGCGATGCCGGAGCGCTGGGCCGATGGACTCGTCTTCCCGGAGTGACCAGTTGCAAGAATGGCAACCCGGGATCGAGAACGTATTCAGCCGGGAGAACCCATGGAACGAGTGAGCGGCATAGGTGGCTTTTTCTTCCGCGCCAATGATCCTGATGCGCTGGGTCGGTGGTATGCCCTGCACTTGGGCGTCTCGATGCCTCCGCCAACCTATGACGACCCGGACTGGTGGCAGCAGGAGGGGCCGACGGTATGGGGCATCTTCGCTACCGACTCGGTAGAGCTGGGGCGACTGGATGCGCCATGGATGATCAACTTCAGGGTGCGCGACCTGGACGCGATGGTCGACCAGCTCCGCCGGGCGGGCATCGTGGTCACGATTGACCCCAACGAGTATCCCAACGGGCGCTTTGCGACCACGGCCGATCCTGAAGGTAACCCCATCCAGCTGTGGCAGCCAAATGCCGCAGCGATGCGACGACCATCCGAAGAATCGCGTTAGCGCCGGGGATCCTGGCAGGATGTTGTTCGTTGCTTCTCCGAGTGGTTGCTATTTAGCCGCTTAATCTCTAGTATCGGGCCATCCAAGTGCAGTTCGGCGAGCGGAAGGCAGGTCCCCATGCGGCAGGCATCAAGAATCGACCCATTCCAGAGCATTCTTGATGAAGGACTCCTGCCTCATGCCCTCCCTCAACCTGGGGATCCTGGCGCATGTCGACGCCGGGAAAACGACCCTTACCGAGCGCATCCTCTTTGAAACCGGGGTCATCGCCGCCGTCGGCCGCGTTGACCATGGCACCACCCAGACAGACACCCTGGAACTCGAACGCCAGCGCGGGATCACGATCCAGTCCGCGGTGGTGTCCTTTCGCCTTGGCGATCTCACCGTCAACCTGATCGATA
>CADCWJ010000225.1 GCA_902806365.1 uncultured Thermomicrobiales bacterium | reverse complement strand
TCCAGTTGTTGCGGCTCTCGTCCTTGGTGTCGAACGGCCGCGCCCCGAAGGCGTGGCAGATCGAGTTGACCGCGAACGTCGCGTGGTTCAGGAACGCGATCCGGACCAGCCCGCCCCAGAGGAAGCCGGACCAGCCGGCGATCAGGTACGGGATCACCAGGCCGAGCACCAGCCAGACGACCGTCGTCTTGTCGATGAAGGCCGTCAGCGGGTCGCGCTCCAGCTTCGCGCCGTAGCGCTCGCGGTCGGCGGCCTCACCTGTGAAAAACCAGCCCAGGTGCGCGTGGAACAGGCCCTCGACCGGGGAGTGCGGGTCGCCCTCCTGGTCGGCGTGCGCATGGTGCTTGAGATGGTTGCTCGCCCAGTCGATCGGTCGCCCCTGCGCGGCCATGCAGCCAAGGATCAGGAACGTCGCCCGCACGGCCTTGTTCGTCTCGAACGAGCTGTGCGTGATCAGGCGATGGAAGCCGCCGGTGATGCCCATCCCGGTCAGGAAATAGAGCACGAGGAAGAGCGCCAGGTCGAGCGGCGAGATCCAGTCCCGCCAGAGCAGGACCATCGCCCAGACCGTCCCGATCAACGGGCCGACCGCCCAGATCAACAGAACGACCTTGTACAACGAGCCCGGAACCTTGCGGTCGAACATCTTGACCAGCGAGAGGGCAAGCGCCACCGCCGCAATCGTTATCCACATCCACATATCGCGAAGTTCTCCTGAATGGTTAAGGGGTGAATGTCCTCGGCCGCGCGTCCGCACCGCCGTCTGGCATGAGATGGCACCCGCCCTCGCCTTGCACGCGTGGAGGTGCGTTCGTCGATCGGTCCGTGCCGGTACCCAGCCATGAACAGCGCGAACGGGGATCATCCCCAAGCGCCCTGGCCGTAGTGAGCGTTCCAGCGGTGACCGGGTAATCATACAACCCGATTACCCGTCAGGTGCCCGGATCGTCGCATGGACTCCCGAACGGGAGGTGCATGAACGTACTCGCACGGACAGCGCCACCGTT
>CADCWJ010000224.1 GCA_902806365.1 uncultured Thermomicrobiales bacterium | reverse complement strand
GGGGAATGAGCTGCGAGATCGACCGCCAGGTGACGAGATGGATGCGGCCCACTGCTCCGGAATCGAGCAGCGAGCGGGCGTGACGCAGATCGTCCCGGTAGAACATGTTCTCGGCGATCAGCACCTTGAGGTCGGGATACCTGGCGGCCAGCTCGATGAATCTCCGGCCCTCGTCGGCATCGACGCCGGGCGGCTTCTCACAGATCACGTGCTTGCCGGCCTCGAGCGCTTCCGACGTCACCGGGTAGTTGAGCGGGATCGGCAGCGAGATCAACACGGCGTCGACATCGTCCCGCGCCAGCAGATCGTGGTAGTCGGGGACGAACCGGTTCATCGGCGTCCCGCTGTAACCGGCGAAGTGCTCCGCCTTGTCGCGGCTGCGGTTGGAGAAGGCGGTGACCTCGAAGCGGCCGGGCATCCGCTTCAACGCGGGCCAGTGGAGCTTTTCCACGGCGAGCCCCGTGCCGATGATTCCCAACCGCACGGTTGCTGACGATGTCTGTCGCTCGGTCATGGTATCGGTCCTGATCCTTTCGCCGATCGGTCTGGAGAACACTCGCGCGGAACGGGCACGCCCCAGACGATCTCGTTCGTCCGGTGCAAGGTGATGATGCCATCCGGTGCGAACGGTGTCACCAGCGAGCGGAGATCGCGGTCGAACGCGGCGGCCCGCCCGGGAAGCATCCGATCTCGCGAGAAGCCGTTGCGGGCGTGGAACGATTCCACATAATCTTCGACAGATTGGCGAAAGGCTGACTCTGGCGTCTGGTGGCGCCCGAGCCGCCGGAAGAGGCCCCGCGCTTCCAGCTCCAGGATGATGTCATATGGGCGATAGGTGCGGTTGGTGGAGAAGGCGGCGATGAACTCACCCAGCGGTGCCGCCCAGGGCGGTGCGCTTCCGCGATCCTCGACGATCGCCAGAACGCCGCGGGGAGTGAGCAGATCCCGAAAGCGGGGGAGCACAACGTCCCAGTCCATCCAGTGGAGGCTCGCCGCGGTGACGATCAGGGAATAGGTTGGCGAGAGGACGATTGCTTCCATGGTTCCGTGGAGCCATCGCAGGTTGGACGCATCCCCGCCCGGCAGGAGGCGGCCCTTCGCGATCATCTCGCCTGACGGGTCGACGGCATCGACCCGGTCGGCGCGCGTGGCCAGCGGTCGGGCGATCTCCCCGGTCCCGGTCCCGGCGTCGAGCACGGTCCGGGGATCGTCCTTGATGAGATTCGCGAGCACGTCGAAGACCTCGTCGAGATAGGGCGGGCGGAGATGGTAGGCCGCGACGACGGAGGGATCGGCGAACTGCGTCGCGAACTCGGGTCCGAGATGATCCGGCCTGGGCATCATGGCTGGTCTCCCTTTTTCCCTGTGCCAGCGGCATGCAGATGCCGGGTCGACACCGATCGCCGAACGCGGCACCGAATTGGCGGCCCACCGCTTGCACTACGGGGATTCAGGCAAGTGCCCTGTCCGCGATCAGGAAGGGGCACACTGATCCGGCTACGACAAGGCACCCGTTCCACCGTACAGAGGATGCACATCGCGACACCGCATGCCGTGGGGGCTAAAGACCGTGTCACCGACATCGTTACCCGGTTTGGACAGGCGGCTGCGTACACGGTCGAGGCGATCGGGGCTGATGATCGGTGTTTCCATTGTGTTCGCGATCGCCCTGATGGTTGGCGCCTTCAGCATCATCTTCGCCCTGCTCGATCCCCTTGTCGGTGATTTCGTCCAGAATGGCTCCGACAACAGCATATCGCCTACCCAGGCGGTGGCCCAGCTCGCCGGCACCGCGCCCCCCGCCGGGCCGACCGCAACCGTTGCCCCGGAGATCGAGCCAACGGCCACCGTTGCACCGACGGTCGCGGCGACACCGCCGCCGGCTGACGCGTTCACTCCCGATTACCAGGTCACGAGCTCGACCAGGATCAACTTCCGGCAGGGGCCAAGCGTCGAAAACGCCGTGGTGACGACCCTTGCGCCGGGAACCCAGGTCCAATCGCTGAGCGAATCCCAGATAACCCAGAATCCATCTGCCGATCGCCTTGCCGCGACTGGCCGGTGGCTCAGGTTCAGGCTCGAAGATGGACAGGAGGGCTGGATCCGGGACGTCGATGTCGCTCCGCTGGCCCGCTAAAGCGTGTCGCGGCCGGTCGTTGAACCAGCCATGCATGCCCGCGTTGTAAGCGGCATCGGTAAGCGGCATCGGTAAGCGGCATCGTGCCTCTGCGCGGTCTTGCCCGGACCAGAGGCGTTAAGGCGCGTGGCGGCGTGGGATGCCAGCGGATCGGGCGTCATCCCGGCGCCTGCATGAACGCCAACGGCCGAGCCCGGATCATCACATGATGATCCGGGCTCGGTTGCCAATGCCCAGCAGTTGGGCGCCTGTATATCAGCTCCGGGAGATGTCGCGGTTGATCCGCACCCTCCGAATCTGGCCCGCCGGCTGGGTCATGACCGGCCGGCGCGTCTCGCGCGTTGCCACCGTCCGGCGTGCACCACTGAGCGATTGGCGGCGGGCATTCAATGTGGTCAGGAGCTTGCCACCCCCCCTGCGGCGAATCAGGAACCCGAGCAACGGGGCTCCAAGCAGGACCAGCGCGGCCAGCGGCCACAACCGCTTCACGCTCTCACGGCCGCTCTCGGTCACGGTCCCGGTTGGGGCGGACGGCGCGTCGCCGGCGATCGCGGGCGGGGTCGCGGGGGGCAGGACCAGCGTGGAGCGCGGCGTCACGGTTGCGGTCGGAACGGCTGTCGGCGCCAGGGTGGCGGTCGGTGCTGGCGTCTCGACCGCCGGTGCCGCCGGAATCCCTCCGGTCGCGCC
>CADCWJ010000223.1 GCA_902806365.1 uncultured Thermomicrobiales bacterium | reverse complement strand
CCCGCATTCCCCACGGGCTGCACCGCATGAGCGGGACACGGCCCGTCCCCGATCGAGTCCCACGGCAGGTTGGCACCCGGATCAGGCTCTTTCAGGTGACGACATTGTTGCCCTTGGCCCGGTCACCGCTTTAGGGCCAAGGCTCCAGCCCGACAACCCCACGTCACTATATTGATGATATATGTAATATGCTAACGTCGATATAGAATGCTATAGCGGACAAATGATCCATCCAGATTGCGAGGTCAACCCCATGCCGACCATCCGATCCGTCCAGGTTGCAGAACCCGGCGGCCCATTCAGCATTGTCGAGCGCGACCTGCCCGA
This sequence comes from uncultured Thermomicrobiales bacterium, assembly GCA_902806365.1. Classification (GTDB taxonomy): domain Bacteria; phylum Chloroflexota; class Chloroflexia; order Thermomicrobiales; family UBA6265; genus CADCWJ01. The sequence goes on along the minus strand of CADCWJ010000223.1, from coordinate 2,724 downwards.
GCCCGGGCGGGGCCACGTCCGTGTCACGGTCGAAGCGTGCGGTGTGTGCCGCTCCGATGCTGCATTCATCAACGCCGCCTTCCCGAATGTGCCGTTCCCCCTGACCCCTGGCCACGAGATCGCCGGACGCATCGACGCAGTCGGTGACGACGTCGAAGGCTGGACTGCCGGTGAACGGGTCGCCGTGGGTTGGTTCGGCGGCAACGACGGCGTCTGCCTGGCCTGCCGCGAAGGCGACTTCATCCACTGCGAGCAACTCCAGGTGCCGGGCTGGGCCTATCCGGGCGGCTACGCCGAGGCCGTCGTGGTTCCCTCTTCCGCGTTGGCACGCATCCCCGACGCGATCAGCGCCGTCGAGGCCGCACCGATGGGCTGCGCCGGCGTTGCCACCTACCACTCGCTGCGGCACAGTGCGGCGGGCTCGGGTGACCTCGTTGCCGTGCTCGGCCTGGGTGGTCTCGGGCACCTCGGGGTGCAGTTCGCCAACAAGCTCGGCTTCGAAACCGTCGCTATCGCCCGGGGCGCCGACAAGGCCGAGATGGCCACCAGGCTTGGCGCTCACCACTACATCGACAGCAACGGCGGCGATGTCGCCGGGGAGCTGCAGGCCCTCGGCGGAGCCAGGGTCGTGCTGGCCACCGCGGCCAACTCCGCGGCCATGAGCGCAACCGTCGACGGGTTGCGATACAACGGCGAGTTGATTATCCTGGCGGCCACCCCTGAGCCGATCGAGGTCAGTCCCTTCCAGATCATCGCCACCAGCAAGACCGTGCACGGTCACCCCTCCGGCACTTCGCGAGACGTCGAGGAGACGTTGCGGTTCGCCGCTCTCACCGGCATCCGTCCGATGACTGAGGCGCTGCCGCTAGAGCAAGTCGACATGGCCTACAACCGAATGATGTCTGGCGAGGCCACCTTCCGGATGGTCCTGACCATGGGGAGGTAGACAACATCCGCATCGCGCCGGGGGGCGAGCCCCGTTCATGAACGCGTCGCCTCCGACTATGCATTCGTGTGCGGGCTCGCTCTCCCGATGTAAGCTCGTACACGAGAAGGCGGCGCCTGGAGATCGGCTCCAACGTGACGAATGTGAAACACTTCGCGCCGGGAGCGACTCCGGGCAGCCATTCCCGCCTGCCATGGCCGTTGCTGGCCGGCAAGCGAGCGCGCTCACCGTGGGCTGGCACCACAGCTAGGCCGGATTGCAACCGGATGCCATGACGCTCCTGAGAAAAGGCTGTTCTTCCGTGGTTTCGCCGCAGGGCATCGACACGCGGCAACGCATCATTGAAGCGACGGCGGGGCTGCTGGAAGCCCTGCCGGCCGCCGCCGTGTCGACGCGCGATATTTGCAAGGCCGCGGGTATCACGGCTCCCACGCTCTATCACCACTTCGGCGACAAGGAAGGACTCTACGATGCCGTCGCCAGCTTCGGGTTCGAGTCCTACCTGACTGGCAAGCGGTCGTTCGCGCACTCGAGCGATCCGGTCGAGGTCCTTACCTATGCATGGGACGCTCACGTCGACTTCGGCGTGACGCACCCCGCGCTCTACACACTCATGTTCGGCACGGCACGAGCCGACGCCGATTCACCGGCGGCCTTGGCATCACGTTCCATAATCACTGAGGTGCTCGCCCGCGTCGCCCAGGCCGGTCGACTGCGGATCGACATCGACCAGGCGACCCTGGTTGTAGAGGCCGCCTTTGTGGGAGTGACCTTGCAGGCGATCCGTGGCGGCTACGACCCTGCTGTCTCCGGTCATCTTCGCGATACGGTGCTTGGCTCGGTCGTTACGGGGATCGCCCAGAGCCCTGCCGACAACTCGCTGACCAGCACGGCCAACCAGCTCGCCGCCCACCTGAGCGATGAGGTAGCGCCGGGATGCCCACTCAAACCGGTCGAGTTGGCGTTGCTCAGGGAATGGCTGCGCCTTCTCGCGACGGCAGGGCCCGATTTCCCCGGACGCTAGGACCGTCCGTTTCCCGCCATGAGACGACGGGCCCGCGCGAGGCTGGCGCGACTGGAGGTCAGTCCGGGTCGGGGACGCTGACCGAGCCGGGCCGCTCCCGGAACCGCTCGGCGCTCTCGCGGCCAAGCGTCGTCAGCCAGCGCCAGGCGCGCGAGGTGATTCGCGGCTCGATCGCCATCCCGCTCGTCGTCTCCTGGCTGCCGCCGCCCTTCGGAATAAGCCGATCGACTAGGGCAAGGATGCGGATGGTGGTTGCCGGAGCCAGGCCATGGGCACGGGCGGCGATGCTGAAATGGATCGGATAGATGTACTCGGCCTTACCCCGCCGGATCGCGCGGATGAAGGCCCGCGCGGCGACATCCGCGCTTGGCGCGACACCGGGCAGCGCGGCTACTGGTGCGAAGAGCTGGTAATGCGCCTCGCGTGAGGCATCGTCGCCGCTGAAGTACGCGTTCAGGTACGAGCCGGTCCGCATCAGCCCGGGCACGATCGTAGTGACCGTGATCCCGTCATCAGCGAGCTCGGCATGGAGCCCCTCCGACAGCCCGACCGCCGCGAACTTCGCCGCGTTATAGGGGACCATGTGCGGCACGCTGATCTTGCCGCCGATCGAGGTGATGACCCCGATCCGTCCTGCCTTGCGTTCGCGCATGCCCGGCAGCACGGCCAGCACCGGGTAGAGCACCCCCCAGTACATGACGTCCATCGCCTGCTGGAAATCCGCCAGTTCCATGCTTGGGAACTCGCCGACCTT